>JAAYGE010000218.1 GCA_012727835.1 Bacillota bacterium | reverse complement strand
CCACCATACGCCCGAAATTGCCCGCTTACCCAAGGCGGTGGCCACGCTCAACCCTAAATTGGCGGGCGATTATCCCTTTGCCGATTTGGCCGGAGTAGGGGTGGCTCTCAAACTGGTCCAAGCCCTAGGGGGGGTGGCAACCGCCGCTAGATATTTGGATCTGGCTGCTTTAGGCACTATTGCCGATGTGGTCCCATTGCGGGATGAAAATCGGGTTATCGTTAGCTTTGGATTGGAGGCTATGCGAGCCGGCGAACGACCGGGCATTAAAGCTTTATTAGAAGTTGCTGGCATAGAACCGCTCAAGCTGAGTTCGGGGCAAGTGGCGTTTAACATCGCTCCCCGCCTAAATGCGGCCGGCAGGCTCAATGAGGCGGAAGTGGCTTTACAATTGCTTTTGACTGTCGATTATCACTTGGCCCTATCCTTAGCCGAGAAATTGGGCGTATTTAATGCCCAGCGACAGGAAATAGAACAGCAGATTTATGCAGAAGCCGACGCCATGATCGCTCAGTTGCCATCGGAAGAACGTTGGTGTTTTGTTTTGGCTAAAGCCGACTGGCATCCGGGGGTTATTGGTATTGTGGCTTCTCGGCTAGCTGAACGCTATTACCGGCCGGTTATTCTGTTGACTATTGAAGGCGATGAAGCACGCGGATCGGGACGCAGCATTCCCGGGTATAATTTGGTGGCTAGTTTAGCTGAGCACGGGGATTTGTTACTAACCTATGGTGGACACCGGGCGGCCGCGGGCCTCAGCTTGTCCACCGCTCACATTCCGGCCCTGCGAGCCGCTCTCAATGCCCACGTGCAAGCCAACTTTACTGCCGACCAGTTGCGACCCCATATATATCTGGATGGAGAGCTGGATCCATCAGAAATTACCCTTGATTTAGTCCATTCCTTAGAAAAACTGGGTCCCTACGGCGCGGGTAACCCGGAGCCGGTTTTTTGCAGCAAACGCTGGCATGTGGAAAAGGTTTGTCCGCTGGGCAAGGAGGGTATACATTTAAAGCTGGAACTTAATGGCGGTGGCTTACCTTGGGAAGTGCTGGCTTGGCGTCGCGGTCAAGAGGTGGCCGAGATTAATCAGACCCAATGGCTAGACGTGGCCTACGCGCCGCGGGCAGATTTTTGGAATGGACACGAACGGCTGGTACTGCACCTGAAGGGCTGGCGCCCGCCGGCTGCCGACGAAACAATACCCGTCTATGATGCTCGCTTTCTGCCCCAGCGGCAGGTCTATTTACAAGGGTTGTGGGAGCAGGAACAGACGGTATTGGTCTTGTTTTGGCCTGCTTTTAGTTTGCCGCTTTGGCCTAAGCTGCAGGCCCATGTGCAAGACATCCCCCTATGGCGGGCGCAGCCCTTATATTTAAGAAAAATGGAGGGGTGCTGGCAACCGGTGGCTCCTGCATCATTACCCCCCGGGTGTGATTTGGTGTGGCTCGATGTTCCCCATGGTTTACCGAGCTTGATGCGCTTGGTAGCCGATTTTAAGGAGAGCCTCTACCACCATAGAATTCATTTATTGTATAATGTGAATGACGTTGACCGCATTCATAATTTTTTGGTGAAGAATGGGCCCAATCGCTCCGCCCTGGCCACCCTCTATCGGGGGCTGCGGAGGCTGGAAGGGTGCGAGTGGCGCTGGCAAGAAATTGGTCGCGTGATGCAAGCCGGCGGATTTCTAGGCTTACCTGATCAGATCAATTTTCATCTGCAGGTACTGAATGAACTCATGCTGGCTGAGTACGCCTGCACTAGTGAGGGGGTGAGAGTAAGCTTGTTGCCTGAGCCTTCGGAAAGGCAACAACTTACCAATTCACAAACCTTTGTGCAGGCTCAGGTCCAACTGGCAGCTTTTGCCGAGGCAAAGGACTGGCTGCGGGGGCCCGATGCAGGCAGCATAATTGCCCGTAGCCTACGTAGCTTGATTTCTAGCCCCGCTTAAGGATAAACTTTTTTTGTCCAGCTAGAAGCTGGAGAAGGAGGCCGTCAAATGAACTTGTATGATAAGATCCGTGACATTCCCGATTTTCCGCATGAAGGCATTATTTTCCGTGACATAACTCCCCTCTTGCAAGACGCGGCCGCCTTTAGGCAGGCGGTAGATGACCTAATAGAAAAGCTGAAACCCTATGAATTTGATGCAATCGTGGCTCCAGAGGCCCGCGGCTTTATTTTGGGAGCGCCTCTAGCTTATCGTCTGGGTAAGGGTTTTGTGCCGGCCCGCAAACCAGGAAAACTGCCGGGTGAAACCCGTCGCATTACCTACGAGTTGGAATACGGTACCGATGCATTAGAAATGCATGCCGATGCCATCCTTCCCGGTCAGAAGGTCTTGGTGCTGGACGATTTGCTGGCTACCGGCGGCACGATTCTTTCTACTATTAAGTTGGTAGAAGAGCAAGGTGGAGAAGTTGTAGCTACTGCTTTCTTGATTGAACTGCTGGATTTAAATGGGCGCCAGCTTTTGGATAAGTATCCGGTGATCTCTCTACTGCAGTATTAAGGAGGATCGCGCGGACAACAAGAGGATGAGATTATGTTTCCACCAGAGTTACTTCCATTGTTAGAAAAAGTGCAAAGCTATAATAAGCATGCTGACTTCTTAGGAATCGAGCAGGCCTATCTTTATGCTGCCCGCGCCCATGCCGGGCAGCTGCGCGCATCTGGGGAAGATTACATTGTCCATCCCCTGGGTGTGGCTCAAATTTTGGCGGAGATCGAATTAGATACGGATTCAATTATCGCTGCTTTGCTGCATGATGTGGTTGAAGACACGGACGTGACTTTGGAGGAAATAGAAGAAAAGTTCGGCACGACTGTGGCCAAGCTGGTCGATGGGGTGACTAAACTCAGCCGCCTAGAAGATTTAAATAAGCAAGAACGGCAAGCCGAGAATCTGCGCAAAATGTTCCTAGCCATGGCTGAGGACTTGCGTGTGATTTTAATTAAGTTGGCCGATAGGCTGCATAATATGCGCACCTTAAACTATCTGCCACCGAACAAACAAAGGGAAACCTCTCTTGAGACGAGGGATATTTTTGCACCTCTGGCGGGCCGTTTAGGAATAAGCCGCATCCAATGGGAATTGGAAGATGCCGCTTTCCGCTATCTAGAACCGGAAAAGTATCGCGAGATTGCGGAATTGGTCGCTAGGAAGCGGGAAGAGCGGGAGGAAGTCATTAATCATGCCATTATAGATTTGCGAGAACGCCTGCAAGAGGTTGGCATCGAGGCCGACATCTCCGGTCGGCCAAAACATTTTTATAGCATTTACCGCAAGATGCAGGCTGGGCGCACCTTTGAAGAAATCTATGATCTGACGGCTATCCGAGTGATCGTTAATTCTATAAAAGAATGCTACGAGGTTCTGGGGCTTATTCACAGCTTTTGGCGCCCCATACCAGGCCGCTTTAAAGACTATATTGCCGTTCCCAAACCTAACATGTACCAGTCATTACACACCACGGTAATTAGCGACCGGGGGGAGCGCCTAGAAATACAGATCCGTACTTGGGAGATGCACCGGGTGGCGGAGACAGGTATTGCGGCCCATTGGCAGTATAAGGAAGGCGGTAGGGTAGACCAAAAGCTGGCCGAACGTTTTACCTGGCTGCGTAGCATTTTAGAGTGGCAGCAAGAACTGCGGGATGCCCAGGAATTCGTCGACGGAGTCAAGATCGAGCTGTATCCTGACGAAGTCTTTGATTTTACGCCCAAGGGCGATGTTATTAACTTGCCAGCCGGCTCTATTCCTATTGATTTCGCCTATCGCATTCATACCAATGTGGGACATCGTTGCGTCGGGGCCAAGGTTAATGGGCGAATAGTACCTCTCAATTATCAATTGCAAAATGGCGATATTGTAGAGATTCTTACATCCAATAAGATTAAAGGCCCCAGCAAAGATTGGCTGAAGATGGTGCGTACCTCGGGTGCCAAGAGCAAAATTCGTTCCTGGTTTAAGAAGGAGCAGCGGGAACAGAATATTAGCAAGGGGAAGGAGATGCTGGAAAAAGAGGCCATTCGTCTGGGCATCGAACCCCATGTTTTGCTTAGTGAAGAACGGTTGCTGCGGATGGTACGCAAGCAAAATTTCCAGGAGATAGATGACCTTTACGCCTCCCTTGGTTATGGAGGTACTTCGCTGCTACCTCTAATGCAGAAACTGTTAGCCGATTACCGGGAGGAACAAGGAGAAACAGAGCCCATCGATATTGCCGCTGTAGAGCCGGAACCGAAGGGCCATAGCGACAGCGGAGTAAGGGTAAGGGGAGTGTCCGATGCGCTTATTCGCTTTTCCCGTTGTTGCAATCCGGTCCCGGGGGATAAGATTATCGGCTATATTACCCGGGGACGAGGGGTTTCGATCCATACTGCCAGCTGTCCTAATGCAAAAGCATTACAGAGGGAGCCGGAGCGCCTGATTGAAGTCTATTGGGACGAACAGGATAAATCTACTTACCCAGTTCGCATTGAGCTGACGGCCCTGGATAGGGCCGATCTGTTGCGGGATGTGGTACAAGTATTATCTGATGCTAATATTCCTATTAGCGCTTTGCAGGCCCGGGTGGAAAAGAACGGCACCGCTATATTAACTTTTACTATCGTGGTAAGGGATCGACAACATCTACATGCCATGCAAGAGCGCCTGGGACGTATCCGGGATGTGTTTACTGTACAAAGGGTAGCTGCTCCGGGAGTGCAGTAGCCCTCAGTGGTGGAGAGGAGGACCTATGCGAGCCGTAGTACAACGCGTAACTTATGGGAGTGTAAATATAGATGGGGAAACGGTAGCCCGCATTGGACCGGGTGTAGTTGTTTTGCTGGGAGTAGGAAAGGACGATACCCCAGAAGATGCTAAATATATTGCCCAGAAGATTGTGGGCTTGCGAATTTTTGACGATGAAGAAGGTAAGATGAATCTGGATATTAAGCAGATGGGAGGCTCTGTTTTAGCAGTCTCCCAATTCACCTTGCATGGTGATGCCCGGAGGGGCCGGCGGCCTAGTTACAGCCAGGCTGCTCCCCACCAGTTGGCAGAAGAGTTATATGAAGCCTGCGTGGAGGAGATGAGGCAATTGGGAGTGCCGGTGGCCACCGGGGTCTTTCAAGCCATGATGCAAGTGGAGATACATAATGATGGTCCGGTAACAATTTTGTTGGACAGCAAGCGGGTATTTTAGGAGGGTAGACAATGCAGATCAAGAAACAGCGTATGGGGCCATTAGGAACCAATTGTTATTTAGTTTGGGAGGAAGATAGCCAAGAGGCTATGCTGATAGATCCGGCGGGGCGCCCGGAGCGTATCGCCGAGATTTTGGAGGGCTTTGAGGGGCAAGTCAAGTATATCGTGCTTACCCACGGCCATCCGGACCATGTGAGTGGAGTCAAGGCGGCGAAGGAATTAACTAAGGCGCCGACCCTCATTCATCGCTTAGATGCCCCCATGTTGGCGGACCATGACAACATGATCAGCCGCTATGTGGGCATCACCGAACCGTTACCCGAGCCGGATCAGCTGCTGGACGGGGGCGAAAAACTTCAGTTGGGCAAATTAGTCTTTGAAGTAATTCATACCCCGGGGCATACGGAAGGTGGTATCGTCATTTTTGGCGAAGGAGTGTTATTCTCCGGCGACACCCTTTTTGCCGGTTCCATCGGCCGTTATGATCTACCCGGTGGTAATTGGGATGTACTGAAGGATTCTTTACGGCACTTGATGACTCTACCCGGCGATACGGTTGTTTATCCCGGGCATGGGGAGGCAACAACCATCGCTGAAGAGGTGGCAAATAATCGTTATTTACCCGAACTTTAGGTGTTAGAGTGGAGGAGAATTGTTTTGAGTAAAGGATTTGCTTGGCAACGCACCCACTACTGCGGCGAGTTAAGGTTAGCCCACATGGGCGAGGAGGTCGTTTTGCTGGGTTGGGTGCAAAAGAGGCGTGATTTAGGCGGACTAATTTTTATTGATCTGAGGGATAGAAGCGGAATTGTACAATTGACCCTGGATCCGCAGCAGGCGCCGACAGCTTTTGCTGCTGCTGAAGAAGTGCGGGGAGAGTATGTGTTGGCCTGTCGGGGGAAGGTTGCCCCTCGTCCCGAGGCCAATCCTACCCTGCCTACGGGCGAGGTGGAGGTTAATGTCAGTGATTTGGAAGTATTAAATCCCGCTAAGACCCCACCTTTTTATATTCTGCCGGACCTGGACGCGGATGAAACTTTGCGCCTTAAGTATCGCTATCTCGACTTACGACGGCCCGATATTCAGCAGGCTTTAATAACGCGGCATAAAATTGCGGCGGCGGTACGTAGTTACTTAAATGCTAATGGCTTTTTAGAGATAGAGACACCCATCCTCACTAAGAGCACCCCCGAGGGAGCTCGAGATTACTTGGTTCCTTCCCGGGTTAATCCGGGCAGTTTTTATGCCCTGCCCCAGTCGCCCCAATTGTTTAAACAGCTACTTATGGTCAGCGGCTTTGATCGGTACTATCAACTAGCCCGTTGTTTCCGGGATGAGGATCTGCGGGCCGATCGCCAGCCCGAGTTCACGCAGATAGACGTGGAAATGTCCTTTGTAGATGAGGCCGATGTACAACAGATGGCTGAGGGCATGGTACGCCACGTTTGCAGCCAGGTATTAGGCCTGGATGCAGACAGCATTCACTTCCCTCGTCTGTCCTATGACGAGGCTATGGCCCGCTATGGTACCGATAAACCGGATATTCGTTTTGGCCTGGAACTGGTGGATGTAACAGCGGTAGCCAAAGAAAGTGACTTTAAGGTTTTCCAGTCGGCCGCCTGTGTGAAAGCTATCAATGCCAAGGGAGCGGCCCCACGCTTTTCCCGCAAGGACATTGACAAACTCACCGAATATGTTAAGCGTTACGGAGCAAAGGGCTTAGCCTGGATTGCCGTTGAGGCCGACGGCGTGCGTTCGCCCATAAGCAAGTTCTTTGCTGAAGAAACACTGGCTAAGCTTAAAGATCAGTTGGCCGCTGAGCCGGAAGACCTGCTGCTTTTTGTGGCGGACGAGCCGGCGGTGGTTGCCGCTTCTTTAGGAGCCCTGCGCTTGCATTTAGGTGAGTTACTAGATCTAATTCCGGCTAATACCTACAGCTTCCTCTGGGTCACCGACTTTCCGCTGCTGGAGTGGGACGAGGAAGAGGGACGCTTTGTAGCCCGACACCATCCTTTCACCGCGCCACAAGATGCGGACTTGCCATTGCTCAGCAGCCAGCCGGAACGTGTACGAGCTAAAGCCTATGACCTGGTGCTCAATGGAGTCGAGCTGGGGGGCGGTAGCATTCGCATTCACCGTCGGGAATTGCAAGAGCAGATGCTGCAGGTCATCGGTTTAGGTAGGGAGGAGGCAAAACGGCAGTTTGGCTTCCTACTGGAAGCCTTTGAATACGGCACGCCACCCCATGGTGGCATCGCCCTCGGTTTGGACCGATTCGCTATGCTGTTAGCCGGCCGCTCCAGCATTCGCGATGTGATCGCCTTCCCCAAGACCACCAGTGCTGCTGACCTGATGACCCAGGCTCCCGGACCGGTGTCCTCGCAACAATTGGCCGAGTTAGGCATCAGCGTTCTGGACAACCACTAGAAAAAAATGTGAAATCGCGGCTTGCAATTGGAGCTTTCGTGTGTTAAGATTTTGTTAGAAAGTTAGAGATGAGCCGAGCGTATTGGTAAGTACTACTTATTGTCTACAATGAACATCGGTGCTACAATAGGCTCAAGCGAAATGCTAATACTATTTCTGCTGTGTGCGTGGGTTCGATTCGTTTTGAACCAACACATTTACATGAGGGCGCCGGATCTGTCGTGGCGTACACGCCTGCCTTGACGGGACGTATTAAGCGGCGTATGGTGCCCACCCTGCGAGAGCGGGTTTCAAAAACGGAAAGAACTCACGGCATGGTGGATAATTTTCCGGCGAGGTTGCTACCTCGCCTTTTTGCTGTTCGCAGCAGGAGAAGCTAAAATAGTAGAGAACACACAGAGGAGAATGAAAGGCGGGAGACCGGTGCAACAGCAGCAAAGTGGTATAGTTTTAACTTGTGACTCCCAGGTGGCGCAGGTGCGTATTGTGCAACACTCGGCTTGTGCCAATTGTGGAAAATGTAGTATGGCCCATGAGCAACGTACACGCATAGTAACGGCCGAGAATTTAGTGGCAGCTCAACCCGGTGATCGAGTCCTCTTATCCATGTCACAACGAGCCGTATTGCAAGCTGGTCTGCTGGCCTATACTATTCCCCTTTTATGCATGTTTTTGGGCGCTTTTCTAGGTCAGTATTCCGCTGGACAAATCGGTTCATTAATCGGTGGTTTTGGAGCACTAGCAGTCAGTTATTTGGTGTTACATCGATTCTTAGAACCGCGCCTACGAAAGGATGCCCAGTTTAACATCAAAATCACCCACATTATCGATGACGAGGAGGCCAATGGTTGTGTCACAGATCATGACAGTCACCACTAGTACTATTGAAACTGATGTTCTAAAAGCTACCCGCCCCATCTTGGTAGATTTTTGGGCAACTTGGTGTGGGCCTTGCCGGATGGTCAGTCCTATTTTAGAGGAATTGGCCCAAGAATGGGCCGATAAATTGACTATTGCCAAGCTGGACGTGGACGCTGAGCCGGCAATTGCGGCCAAATATCAAATTATGAGTATTCCTACTATGATTTTATTTAAAGATGGTCAAGAGGTTACGCGCCTAATGGGGGCTATGCCTAAAGCGGCCATTAAGCAACGCATCGAACCCCATTTGTAGAGAAAATGAAGGAGGAAGATAGATGCGTTATATAGATCTGCGCAGCGATACGGTCACCGTACCTAGCGAAGAGATGCGCAAGGCCATGTATAGGGCTGAGGTGGGCGACGATGTTTATGGGGAAGACCCATCGGTGCGACGTTTAGAAGAATTAATGGTCGAACTTAGCGGTAAGGAAGCGGCTCTCTTTGTTACTAGTGGCACGCAAGGCAACCTGGTAGCCTTGTTAACCCATTGTGAGCGAGGAGAAGAAGTAATTTTAGAAGCGGAAGCCCATATTTACTATTATGAGGTTGGAGGTATGTCTGCTTTAGGCGGCTTGATACCGGTGCGAGTGCCGGGCGAACGAGGTGTCCTGCGTCCGGAGGCGGTGCGGGCTGCCGTGCGCGGTGCTAATATCCATTTCCCTAAAACCGGACTTATATGTTTAGAAAATACCCATAACCGGGCGGGCGGTACCGTAACTAGCATTGAAGAGATGTGGGCGGTGCGCAAAGTGGCCGATGAATTTGGACTCCCGGTGCACTTGGATGGGGCTAGGCTCTTTAAAGCGGCGACTGCTTTAGGTGAGCCTTTGGCGGCGGTGGCCGCCCCCGTGGATACGGTGAGCATCTGTCTCTCCAAAGGCTTAGGTGCCCCGGTAGGATCAGTGCTTTGTGGCAGCCGTGCCTTCATAGAAGAGGCCCGTAGATATCGCAAAATGTTGGGCGGCGGCTTGCGGCAGGCTGGTGTTCTAGCTGCTGCCGGCATCTATGCCCTCCAAAATAATGTGGAGCGTTTGGCGGAGGATCATGTTAATGCGCGGTTGTTAGCTGAGGGGTTGCAGAATATTCCAGGCATAGAAGTGGACATGGCTGCGGTGCAAACAAATATCGTCATTCTTAACGTGGCGGGTACTGGCTATAGCGCCCCCCAGTTGGCCGCGCGCTTCTTAGAGCAGGGATTGAAGGCTAACGCTACAGGAGAACATACCATTCGTTTTGTAACCCATCTCAACGTCACCAAAGAGGATTGTCTAGAGGCCCTAGAGCGGGTTAGATTAGCTTTAGCTAGGTGATTAGAGTGGATCTATTTGCGCACCATCGTCAACAAATTTTAAAAAAGCAGGCCCCTTTATCAGAACGCATGCGTCCCCGTAGTTTAGATGAGGTAGTGGGCCAGGAGCATATAATTGGCGAAGGACGCTTGTTACGCCGGGCGATTTTAGCTGATCGTCTTTTCTCACTGATTTTCTATGGCCCCCCGGGCACAGGGAAAACCACCCTGGCCCGGGTTATTGCTAATACTACCCAGAAGGCTTTTGAACAACTGAGCGCGGTAACGGCCGGTGTAGCCGACATTAGGCGGGTGGTGGCTGCAGCTGAAGAACGCTTAGGGATGACAGGACAGGCTACCGTTCTATTTATTGATGAAATCCATCGCTTTAATAAATCTCAGCAGGATGCCCTTTTACCCCATGTGGAAGCCGGTACCATTGTGCTCATCGGTGCCACCACGGAGAATCCCTATTTTGAAGAAAATGCCCCCCTATTATCCCGTTCTCGGATTTTTCGTTTGCAGCCCCTGACGGAAGAACATCTGCGCCAGATCTTGCTGCGGGCGCTTCAGGATAAGGAACGGGGGCTGGGGCATTTCCGTGTAAACTTGGAGGAAGCGGCTTTAGAGCATTTGCTGCATGTGGCCGCCGGCGATGCCCGTTCAGCCCTCAATGCTTTAGAATTGGCCGTGTTAACCACTGAACCCGATGCCAGTGGCGTACGGCATATTACCGTTGCTGTTGCTGTCGAGTCAGTGCAACGGCGGGTTATTGCCTACGACAAGGATGGCGACCAACACTACGATACGGTTTCTGCCTTTATTAAATCGATGCGCGGCAGTGACCCGGATGCGGCTCTTTACTGGTTGGCTCGGATGATTAGAGCCGGTGAGGACCCGGCCTTCATTGCGCGACGGATTATCATTTGTGCCTCTGAAGATGTGGGAAACGCGGATCCCCGTGCCCTGTCGTTGGCAGTAGCGGCCGCCCAGGCGGCCAATATGATCGGGTGGCCGGAAGCTCGCATCCCTTTAGCGCAAGCGGTCACCTATATCGCCTGCGCTCCGAAAGGTAACGCGGTGATTCAGGGTATCGATGCGGCCTTAGAGGCGGTGGATAAGGAGCCCTTTTCCGGTGTGCCTATACACCTACGAGACGCTAGTTATAAGGGTGCAGCCCGCTTGGGCCACGGCCAGGGATATAAATATCCCCATGACTATCCGGGCCATTTTATTAAACAACAATATTTACCCGACAGTTTAAAAGGAAAAACCTTCTATCATCCCAGTGCCAGTGGTTATGAAAAGATCCAGCGTGAACGTTTGCAGCATTGGTTTGGAGAACGGGGGAATGCTATTGATGACTAACGAAGCAAGGCCAGAAATGTATACCACCGTAGCTCAGGCGGTACGCGTACGGGTACCTATCGGTTTGTGTCGCTTTTTTGCTTCGGTGAAAGAAGTGCAGAGTGAAGCGGAAGCAAAGGAATTTATCGAGGCCGTTAGCAATGAATTTGCCGATGCTACCCATAATGCTTGGGCCTACAAAGTTGGCCATGGGGATAGTAGTATTCGGCGCTATAGCGATGCTGGTGAGCCGGCAAACACGGCCGGCCCTCCCATGTTACAGGCCATAGAAGGTCGGGGATTGACAAACGTGGTTGTAGTTGGCACGCGCTATTTTGGCGGTGTGAAATTAGGCGTAGGCGGTCTAATACGGGCCTATCGGGATACGGCGCTGGCCGGCCTAGAGGCGGCCGGTGTACGTCAGGAAATAATTATGATTCCGGTCACCATTTCGGCTGTGGATTATGCTTATCTGGGTGATGTATTGCGGGAAATTGAAAGTTTCCGCGGCAGTATAGCTACCCTAGATTATGGCGAGCAGGTGACCGTCAAGGCGTCTGTTCGTCCGGCGGATGTGGCCGAATTGCAACAGCGCATTACCGATATTACCCGTGGACAGGCTCAGATGGAGGTGGCAAATGAACAGGGCAGCTAAAGGTAAGGTGCTGGTAGCCATGAGTGGTGGCGTGGATAGCTCGGTGGCGGCTGTCTTGTTGCAGGAACAAGGCTACGAGGTTTGCGGAGCAACCATGCGTCTCTGGGCTTCCGAGGAAGCCGACGCGAAGGCTGGCGGTTGTTGTTCGCTGGCATCGGTAGAGGATGCCCGCCGGGTGGCCCAGCGGCTAGACATACCTTTTTATGTATTAAACTTTCGCGATGCCTTTCGAGAACAGGTGGTGGAAGAGTTTATCGCCGAGTATCAAGCTGGGCGTACGCCTAATCCCTGCATCGCCTGCAATCGCTACATGAAGTTTGATCTCTTCCTACAAAAGGCACTGGCTCTAGGATTTGACTTTATCGCCACCGGCCACTACGCCAAAAGAGGGTATGACGAAGCAACTGGCCGCTATTATTTGGAAGTGGCCAAGGATGAACATAAGGACCAGACCTATGCTCTGTATAACATTACCCAGGAGCAATTAGCCCATATACTGTTTCCCCTAGGTGACTACTACAAGGAAGAAGCTCGGGAAATTGCCCGCCGTTACCAGTTACCAACGGCGGATAAGGGGGAAAGCCAGGAAATTTGCTTTATCCCCGATAATGACTACCGTCGTTTTCTAACAGAAGAAGCCGGTTTACCTGATGTGCTTGGCACCATTGTCAATCGGCGAGGAGAAGTGCTCGGTAGCCATAGTGGAATTCATAATTTTACAATTGGCCAACGCCGCGGTATCGGTTTAACCCACTCGGAGCCCCTTTACGTGGTCGATATTCGGCCCGAACTGAACCAGGTGGTTGTTGGCACTAAGGATGAGGTGTGGTCGCAAAGTCTAATCGCTAGCCAGGCCAACTTTCTCTACTGGCCGCAGGAAACAGAGGCCCAGTTGAGTGCGAAAATCAGGTATAGCGCTCCGCCGGTTCCCTGTCAGGTGGAAATTTTACCGGAGCGCCAGTTCCGAGTTACCTTTGAACAGCCGGTACGAGCTGTTACCCCGGGGCAAGCTGTCGTTATTTACCATGGACGCAAATTGGTGGGCGGGGGAACAATTCAAAAAGAAAAGTAAAATTTGGGAGATGTGTTGCTAGACAATACATCTCCTTTTTGTTAGCAGCCGCCGGCAGGTGAGTATGGCAGTAACCGATGCGGGCAACAATAAAGATGGAGATGTTTTAAGAACGGGGGCGACATATGTACAGGGCAAGGCACTTGATAGGTCTCCCGGTCGTGAACGTGGCTACTGGTGAGCGAGTGGCGACGGTGCGTTCTTTAGTAATTGATTTGGTCAGCGGACGATTGCAGGGATTGGTGGTGCAACGGGGGAGCCTGTTTCGGGAGCCCCAGGCTTTTCAGTGGCAGCAACTGCACGCCATCGGACAGGAT
>JAAYGE010000217.1 GCA_012727835.1 Bacillota bacterium | reverse complement strand
GGGAAGGATATAGTCTGGATTGCTGGACACCGTCTAGATGACCGCTGGCGGGTAACCGCCGAAAGCAAGAAACTATTACGTTTGAAATACGTAAGAACAGTAGAAGAGGAGCGATAGTCATGCATAATGATTTGGAGAGAGTATTAATTTCACGGGAAGAAATAGCTGCTAAGGTGGCAGAGCTGGGACAACAAATTTCTGCCGATTATGCGGGAGAAAAGCTATTGGCCATTTGTGTGCTCAAAGGCGCTATCATTTTTACTGCCGATCTTTTGCGGCATCTGACTACTATCGATGTGGCACTGGATAGCATTGCCGTCTCCAGTTATGGTGATTCTACACGCTCTTCCGGTGTGGTTCGCTTTTTGAAGGACTTAGATGAAAGTATAGAAGGGCGTCACGTGTTATTAATCGAGGACATTATTGATAGCGGTCTAACCCTAAAGTATCTGACGGAAAACCTGCTATCGCGCAAACCGAAATCGTTAAAGATATGTACCCTGCTGGACAAACCTTCTCGCCGAAAGGTGGATATTAAACCCGATTACTGCGGTTTTACCATCCCCGACAGCTTCGTCGTAGGCTACGGTTTGGATTATGCACAAAAATACCGCCACTTACCGGATGTGGGCATATTAAAACCGGAGATATATGGAGAATAATAAAGAAAACGTTTCTTCGCTTGTCGCTGTTCTTAGCCTTTGTTACAATTAAGAGAGTTGGTGCTTTTTCTCCTGTTTTTTTGGAGAGCAGGTTAACATAAGTTTCTTAGGGAGAGGGGCTGTGGAAAAGTTTGAACAGGAATATCCGTACAGCTAGCCTTTATCTGCTGTTGATATTAATTGCCTTGTCGCTTTACCAAATGTTTCAAGGTGGCGCTCAGGCGGTTCAAGAAATTAACTACGCGGATTTCTATGCAAATGTACAGGCTGGCTTAGTAGTTGAAGCCAAAATGGTTGGAAACGAGGTAACTGGAAAGCTGCAAGACGGCACGAATTTCCGTACCACGGTACCCCCCATCGATGAAGATATTATCAAATTGTTGCGCGATAACGTGCCCGGCTTTGAATACAACAATCCGGCCCAAGCGCCCTGGTGGACATCCCTCGTCACCTATCTTTTGATGTTTGCTGTCATCGGCGGTTTCTGGTTCTTTATGATGCAGCAATCGCAAGCCGGTGGCAACAAGGTGATGAGTTTCGGTCGCAGCCGAGCTAAGCTGCATACCGATGCCAAGAAGCGCATTACCTTTGCCGACGTAGCCGGTTACGAAGAAGTTAAAGAAGAACTGGCCGAGATTGTGGAATTCTTGCGGTCGCCCAAGCGGTTTGTAGAAATCGGGGCCCGTATACCGAAGGGAGTCCTGCTGGTAGGCCCTCCGGGTACGGGTAAAACCTATTTTGCTCGTGCCGTGGCGGGGCAGGCCGATGTCCCTTTCTTCAGCATTTCCGGTTCCGACTTCGTGGAGATGTTTGTAGGTGTGGGTGCTTCCCGAGTGCGGGATCTGTTTGAGACGGCTAAAAAGAACGTACCTTGCATCGTGTTCATAGATGAAATCGATGCCGTTGGCCGCCAGCGGGGTGCCGGTTTAGGTGGCGGCCATGACGAGCGAGAGCAAACCCTCAACCAGCTACTGGGGGAGATGGACGGTTTCGATGCCAATGAGGGAATCAGTATCATGGCGGCTACCAACCGACCGGATATTCTAGATCCGGCCCTCTTGCGCCCCGGCCGTTTCGACCGCCAGGTGGTTGTTGGTCGACCCAATATTAAGGAACGGGAAGCTATTCTTAAATTGCATACCCGTAACAAACCTATTGAGGAGGATGTGGACGTTAACGTCCTGGCCCGCCAGACTTCCGGTTTCACCGCCGCCGATCTGGAGAATTTAGTTAACGAAGCGGCGCTGCTGTCAGCTAGGAGAAATAAGCGACGCATAGGCATGGGTGAGCTGGAAGAGTCTATCAGTCGGGTTATAGCTGGTCCGGCTAAGAAGACACGGGTGCTGGGTGAGGAGGAGCGGCGTCTGGTGGCCTACCATGAGGCCGGCCATGCCCTAGTGCGCTATCTCTTGCCCAATACGGATCGCATCCACATTGTAAGTATCGTGCCGCGGGGTAATGCGGGTGGCATGGTAATTCACTTGCCGAAAGAAGATCGTTTTATGATGACTAAGAGCGAGATGCTGAATAACATCAAGGCTCTCTTGGCCGGCCGGGTGGCCGAAGAACAGGTGCTAGGAGATGTGAGCACCGGAGCAGAAAACGATCTGGAACAGGCCACTAATTTGGCCCGCCGCATGGTCATGGAATATGGCATGAGCGAGGAGCTGGGCCCCATTTCCTTCGGCTATAAAGAGGATCATCAAGTCTTCTTGGGACGCGATATTTCACGGCAGCGTAACTACAGTGAAGAAATCGCCTTTGCCATCGATAAAGAGATTCGTCGTATCATTGAAGGATGTTACGCGGAGGCGGAGGCCCTTATCCGTGACAATCGGGATAAGTTAGAAAAACTGGCCCAAACCCTGCTTGAACAAGAAACGCTGCGGGGTGAGGAAGTGGCTGCTATTATGGAAGGTAAACCGCTACCCATCAGTGAAGAGGCCAGCGACTCGGATATGGAGCAAACCGAATAAGAAATCAAGAAGGGCGTATTTGCTGCTTGCTTAGCGGCAAATACGCCCTTTTGTATTTATCCTATAAAGAGTCCCATCAAGCGAGGGGTGATAGCCACCTCAACAATTGCTGCTACCAGTAGTAAGCCGGCGCAAATAATCAGCAGCTTAAAGGCATTAGCCAACTCACTGCGATATCCCTGCCAAGCATTGGGCTTGGGAGTAGCGAAAGGGCTACGTTGGCGATTGAACAAAGGGGCCAAGCCTAAACGCAAACCGATACCAGCCCCGATTACAATAGCGGGTATTTCAAAAATACCGTGGGGAAGAATACCAGCCAGGAAGGCGGTTAGAGAAGTTGCTCTTACTGTGATTACGCCAACTACGCCGATAATTAACCCATTTAGCAGCATGGCAAAGGTGGGGTAAATACCTAGCACCACACCGAATAGGGCGATGAGGACGGCGGCTCTCAAATTATGCAGGAAGAGAATCCAGATGCCTTGGCCGAGTTGGCTGGTAAAAATACTTTCTCCTAAACGTTGTAGCTGTTCTTGTAGCTGGGCCATGGCCTGTTGTATAAGCTCCGGGTAATAAATGGCCGCATAGACACCGAGTAGAATACCGACGACAAACAACAGGGCCGCCGCCAGCAGATAGCGCCGATAGGGGGTCAATAGCTTAGGCCGGGTTGCATACATGGAACTCCTCCTTGCAGTTTTGTCGAGACTCGTTGGCCCAAAATATAGGGTTACCTTCATGCTAACAACCAATTAAAAGCGCGTCAAGAAAAAGTCTCTCCCTATCGCCCCAGTGGCAAAAGGGTGAAAAATGTCAATTCTAAAGAGGAAATGGCCACTTGTCCTAGAATTATGTAAGTAACCCTATTAAGGGGGTGCGCCCAATTTTGACTAATGAGTCGGCCCATTGAGAAGGAGGCGTTATTGAGTATGTTTTCTAAGAACGACGATAAGCAGTTCCCGCGGGAGCTGTTTTTTTGACCCTACTTAAGAATGGAGGATATGCATGACGATTAATATTAGTGGACAGGATTTGCGTTTGCGGGACGTGGTAGCGGTAGCACGGCAAGGAGCCAAAGTGCAGCTAACGGAAAAGGCTAAAGAACGGATTATTGCTGCCCGCCAGGTGGTGGAAACCATGGTGCAGCAAGAAAAGATAGTCTATGGGATCACCACCGGCTTCGGCATGTTCAGCGATACCTTTATCGATAAGGATGCTTCTGCCCTGCTACAAAAGAACCTGATTTTTTCCCATGCCTGTGGTGTCGGCGATTACCTGCCAGTGGAAGTAGTAAGGGCAGCCATGTTGCTACGGGCCAACTCTCTAGCCAAGGGCTACTCGGGGGCCCGGTTAGAAACGGTGCAGCTGGTGTTGGATATGCTCAACGCCGGCGTAACGCCTCTGGTGCCTAGCCAAGGTTCTTTGGGGGCCAGCGGGGATTTAGCGCCCCTTTCCCACATAATTTTAGTATTGCTAGGGGAGGGGGAAGCCCTCTATCAGGGCAAAGAGTATGCGGGGGCCGAAGCCCTACGGCTGGCCGGCTTAAAGCCTATCCAACTTAGCGCCAAGGAAGGGTTGGCCCTGATCAACGGTACGCAAATAATGTTGGCCCTTTTGTCTTTGGCGGTGGTGGACGCCTTCGAGTTACAGCAAACAGCCTTAATAACCGCCAGCCTTACAGCCCAAGCCCTCCGGGGTATTCCGGCGGCCTATGATCAACGGGTAAGCATGGTGCGTCCCCATGGGGGCCAGATTGTAGCCAGTGCCGGCATGCGCCGCCTTTTGGCAGGCAGTAAGTTGACCACTGCCCCGGGCCAGCTGCGGGTGCAAGATGCCTATAGTTTGCGCTGCATACCCCAGGTCCATGGGGCCGTCTATAACGCCTGGCGCCATGTGGGTGAGGTGGTGGCGATAGAGGTAAATAGTACCACCGATAATCCTTTAGTTTTCGCTGAAGAGGGGGATACCATCTCGGCGGGCAACTTCCATGGAGAACCGCTGGCTTTGCCCGCCGATTATTTGGCCATGGCCGTATCGGAGCTGGCCAATATCGCCGAGCGGCGGATTGAACGGCTGGTTAACCCTCAGCTGTCCAGTTTACCGGCCTTCTTGAGCAAACATGGTGGGCTCAATTCGGGCTTTATGATTGCCCAATACACGGCCGCTTCTTTGGTGAGTGAGAATAAGGTGTTATCCCACCCGGCCAGTGTGGATTCTATTCCTTCCTCGGCTAACCAGGAGGACCATGTGAGCATGGGGACCATCGGAGCCCGCAAGTTACGTCAGGTGATAAAGAATGTGCGTAATGTGCTGGCCATTGAATACCTAGCCGCCTGCCAAGCCCTAGATTTGCAGGATGCCAGTGGCCTCTCGCCCTTAACGGCACCTGCCTATCATCTGCTGCGGCAGAGGGTGCCCATGTTGGAGGACGACCGCCTCATGTATCCCGATATGCGGGAAGCCGCCCGATTAATTGAAGACGGGGCGTTGCTCCGGGCGGTGGTGGGCAATGGCGACCCCTTGCTACCTGCTTTGCCCGATTTCTAAGGGATTACCCTAAACAATAAATAAAGGAGGAAGAGTAGATGAGTAGAGTAATCCGTGCTCCACGGGGAACGGAAATTTCCTGTCGGGGCTGGCAGCAAGAAGCTGCCCTGCGTATGCTCATGAACAACCTGGACCCAGAAGTGGCGGAAAAGCCGGACCAGCTGATCGTCTATGGTGGCACTGGTAAGGCAGCCCGTAATTGGGAATGCTTCGACGCCATCGTGCGCTCCTTGCGTGAATTGGCCGATGATGAAACCCTGCTGGTTCAATCGGGTAAACCGGTGGGTGTTTTCCGCACCCACAAGCGGGCGCCCCGCGTCCTCATCTCCAACTCCATGCTGGTGCCCCACTGGGCCACTTGGGAGAAGTTCCATGAGCTGGAGGATAAGGGCCTTATCATGTATGGCCAAATGACCGCCGGCAGCTGGATCTACATTGCTACCCAGGGTATCTTACAGGGAACCTACGAAACCTTTGCTGAGGCGGCTCACCAGCATTATAAGGGTAGCCTCAAGGGTAAGTGGGTAGTCACCGCCGGCTTGGGTGGTATGGGTGGTGCCCAGCCCTTGGCCGTAACCATGAACGAAGGTGTGGCTTTGGTGGTGGAAGTGGATAAGGAGCGGATTCTGCGCCGCATCAACACCCGTTATCTGGACACCTGGACCGACAATCTGGATGAGGCCTTAGCCAAAGTAGACGAGGCTCTGGCTGCCGGCGAAGCCATTTCCATAGGCTTACTCGGTAACGCCTCCGATGTGTTGCCCGAATTGGTGCGCCGTGGCCGCATTCCCGATTTGGTGACCGACCAGACTTCGGCCCACGACCCCCTGGATGGCTATGTGCCCGGTGGCATGAGCTACGAGGAAGCCTTAGAACTGCGTAAGCGGGATCCGAAGAAATATGTGGCCCTTTCGGGCGAAAGCATGGCCCGCCACGTGCAAGCCATGCTGGATATGCAAGCCCGTGGTGCTGTAGCCTTCGACTATGGCAACAACCTGCGACAGATGGCCTATGAGAATGGGATCACCAACGCCTTTGACTTCCCCGGTTTCGTGCCGGCCTACATTCGTCCCCTCTTCTGCGAAGGTAAAGGCCCCTTCCGCTGGGTGGCCCTTTCGGGTGATCCGGAGGATATTTATAAAACCGACCAAAAGGTATTAGAGCTCTTCCCCGACAATGAGCGCCTCCATCGCTGGATCAAGATGGCCCAGGAGCGGGTTGCCTTCCAAGGTCTGCCGTCCCGCATCTGCTGGCTCGGTTACGGCGAGCGGGCCAAATTCGGCTTGGCCATTAACGAGATGGTGCGCAATGGGGAACTCAAGGCCCCGATAGTCATCGGGCGTGACCATTTAGATACCGGCTCGGTGGCTTCACCCAACCGGGAGACGGAAGGTATGCGCGACGGCAGCGATGCCATCGCCGACTGGCCCATCTTAAATGCTCTGCTTAACTCGGTTTCCGGCGCCAGCTGGGTATCGGTGCACCACGGCGGTGGTGTGGGTATCGGCTATTCCATCCATGCGGGCATGGTGGTAGTGGCCGACGGTACGGAAGACGCCGATTGGCGTTTGCGCACCGTGCTAACCAGCGATCCGGGCACCGGTGTGATGCGCCATGCCGACGCCGGTTATGAGTTGGCCATTCAGACGGCTAAAGAGCGCGGTGTAAAGATCCCCATGTTGGAATAGGTTAGTACGGTCTCGGAAGTAATAGACAATTTCCGTGGTATTTGCGGGCGTGGTCATACTAGAGCGCCTGTAGCCAAAACATAAAGCTAACTGCCCTGGTGGCAAAAGCCAACCAGGGCATATTCAAGATAAAAATGAACAGGAGTGAGAGGAGATGCGTGTTGTAGAGTGCGTGCCCAACTTCAGTGAAGGGCGACGGCCGGAGGTAATCGATGCTATTGTGGCAGAAGCTAAGAGTGTTCCCGGTGTAACGGTGCTGGATGTTAACCCGGATCATGACCATAATCGGGTAGTCGTTACCTTTATCGGTGAACCGGAAGCGGTGAGCGAGGCCGCCTTCCGCTGCTGTCGCAAGGCTAGTGAGCTGATTGACCTTACCGTCCACGAGGGTGAACATCCCCGCATGGGGGCCACCGACGTAATTCCCTTTGTGCCTTTAGGCGAGGTAACCATGGAGGAATGTGTGGAGTTGGCCAATGCTCTAGGCGAGCGCATTGCCAACGAACTGGGTATCCCCGTGTATCTTTACGAACGGGCAGCCCGTCGACCGGAGCGTCAAAACCTGGCCGATGTGCGGCGGGGCGAGTTCGAAGGCATTCGTGATACTATCCATGAGCCGGAACGCCATCCCGACTTTGGTGAAGCTAAAGTGCATCCTACAGCCGGCGTGACGGCCGTTGGTGCTCGTCCACCGCTGATTGCCTTCAACGTAAACCTGGACACCGATGATCTGAAGCTGGCTAGACGCATAGCTAGAAGGGTGCGTGAATCGGGCGGCGGTTTCAAGGCGGTTAAGGCGCTAGGGGTAATGTTGGGCGAGCGCAATTTAGCTCAGGTTTCAATGAACATGGTGGATTATACGGTAACGGGACTTTTACCCGTCTATGAAGCGATTAAAGCCTATGCGGCAGAAGCAGGTGTGGGTATTGTCGGTAGCGAAATCGTAGGTCTATTACCGCTACAGGCCTTGTTGGACGTGGCCATCGAGGCGCTGAAGGTGGAATCCTTCGATCTATCACAAATATTAGAAACCCATCTGCGAAGTGAGTAACCATGCGGGCCGATCTCCTTGTCGTTAATATTGGCGAGTTGGCAACTACCGTTGGCTACAGTGAGCATCCCCAGCGGGGCCGAGAATTGGGCCAACTGGCGGTTTACCACGATGCCTTCTTAGCTGTTAAAGACGGTCAGGTCTTGGCCTTGGGACCTATGGCGGCAGCCGAGAACTACCGAGGAGAACACACCCGGATTGTTGACGCCTCTGGCCAGGCTGTCTTGCCTGGTTTTGTGGACCCCCATACCCACTTAGTCTTTGCCGGTTGGCGCGAGCGGGAACTGGCCATGAAGTTGGTGGGCAAGTCGTACTTGGAGATCTTGGCGGCTGGTTACGGTATTTTGAGCACGGTGCAGGCTACACGCGCCGCCAGCGTTGATGAACTGGCTACTTTAGCCAAGAAGACCCTGGACCGCATGTTGCTCCATGGCACTACCACTGTGGAAGCCAAAAGTGGCTATGGGCTGACTACTGAAAGCGAAATTCGCCAGCTGCAGGCGGCTAAAAAGGCGGCGGATGAACATCCGGTGGATGTGGTTTCCACCTTCATGGGGGCCCATGCTATTCCCCCCGAGTATAAAGAAAACCCGGAAGCCTTTGTGGACTTGATTATCGAAGAGATGCTTCCAGCCGTCGCCGAGCAAGGTTTGGCTGCTTTCTGCGATGTTTTCTGTGAGGAAGGCGTCTTCAGTATAGAGCAAAGTAGGCGTATTCTGCAGGCCGCAGAAAAACACGGCTTTAAGCTCAAAATCCATGCCGATGAACTGGTGCCTTTGGGCGGTGCCCAACTGGCGGCCGAGTTGGGTGCCACTTCTGCCGACCACCTGCTCTACGCCAGCGAGGAAGGTATTAAGGCCATGGCGGAAGCGGGAGTAGTGGCCGTGCTCTTGCCGGGTACCAGCTTTACGCTGCGCTCATCCCAACGACCCAATGTGGTAGCCATGCTGGAAGCCAGCGTTCCTATCGCCTTAGCCACCGACTTTAACCCGGGTACCTGCCCCACCGAATCGATGCAAATAGTACAAACCCTGGCCTGGCAAAGCCTGGGCCTAACCCCGGCCCAAGCACTGGCGGCCAGCACTATCAACTCGGCCCATGCCATCGGAGTGGCCCAAGAGGTGGGTAGCCTAGAAGTAGGGAAGGCGGCCGACTTTGTGATCTATGACGCACCCAACTTAGATTTTGTTGCCTATCATTTTGGGGTAAACTTAGCACAGCACGTATTCAAGCGCGGGCAACAGGTGGTAAGAGACGGGCAATTGGTGTATTAGCGCCACATTTTGACGAGGCTAGAGGCGGATCGAGCCGAGGGGCTTCACTAGAGCACCGGCTGGTGCCAACTGGGTTTACACGGCCCCTCGGCTCCTCTTTGGGTGTTTCCGCTACCAAGGGACCGCGGCCTCCTGGGGCTCCGATATATGTGGAAAGAATAACAAGTTTTCGTAAGGCATAGCTGCCGCGGCTATGGTATTATTAGTCATAGCCCTGCAAATAACACAAGGAAAGGAGTAGTGGATATGGAGCAGTTTGATCAATATACTTTGCGCGCCTATCATGACGCATTAGCAGGCAAGGGCGCTACTCCAGGCGGCGGTAGTGCGGCTGCAGTGATTGGCGGCTTGGGTGCAGCCCTAGTCTCCATGGTGGCCAACCTAACTGCCGGCCGCAAGAAGTTTGCTGCCGTTGAAGAGGAAATGCAACACCTCTTGGCGGAAGCAACAAGGCTGAAAGATACGATGTTACGCCTTGCCAGTGAGGATTCGGTAGCTTTCGACGGGGTTATGGCTGCCTATGCATTACCAAAAACGACGGAAGAAGAAAAAGAACGTCGCCA
Organism: Bacillota bacterium; assembly: GCA_012727835.1. The sequence continues at coordinate 3,788 of JAAYGE010000217.1, read as the reverse complement.
ACAGGCAGTTTGGGAAGGTTATCGGAGCGCCTGCCAGGTTCCCTTGGCGGTGGCAAAGCACGCAATAGAAATTCTCAAGCTGGCTATCGTGGCGGCAGAAAAGGGCAACCCCAACGCCGTTTCCGACGCCGCCGTTGCCGGTTTTGCTGCCTATGCGGCCCTCAATTCGGCCCTATTAAATGTACGCATCAACGTTAAATACTTGCCCGATGATGAGTGGACCCGGGATATGTTGCAGCAGGTGGAGCAGTTGATCAGTGAAGGCAATGCACTGCAAGAGAAAGTACAGGCCATTACTGATTCCATTCTAAATACTTAGGGAGGCAGATGTAATGAAGACGGATATTCAAATTGCCCAAGAGGCCAAACTCAAACCAATCGTTGACATTGCGGCTGAACTCGGTATTTCAGAAGACGAACTAGATCTTTATGGTAAATACAAGGCTAAGGTCGATCTATCGGTCCGGCGTCGCCTGCAGGACAAGCCCGATGGCAAACTGGTCTTGGTGACGGCCATCAACCCGACGGCCGCCGGCGAAGGTAAAACCACAATTACAGTAGGTCTGGGACAAGCTTTAGCCCGTATAGGTAAGAAAACTATGATGGCGTTACGCGAGCCCTCCCTCGGGCCTAGCTTTGGTGTGAAAGGTGGCGCCGCCGGTGGAGGCTATTCGCAGCTGGTTCCTATGGCCGACATCAACCTGCATTTTACTGGTGACTTGCATGCCATCACTACTGCCCATAACCTGTTGGCTGCCGTGCTGGATAACCATCTGCAGCAAGGCAACGAGTTGAATATTGACCCTCGTCGTATCGTTTGGCGCCGCGCCATGGATATGAACGAGCGGGTTTTGCGCAATATCGTTATCGGTTTGGGCGGGCCTACCAATGGCGTACCTCGTCAGGATGGTTTTGATATCACCGTGGCTTCTGAGGTTATGGCTATCCTCTGCTTGGCTAGCGATCTAATTGATCTCAAAGAACGCCTCAGCCGAATGATTGTAGCTTATACATATGATCGCAAACCGGTGACCGTGGCCGACTTGGGAGTGCAAGGTGCCATGACCGTATTGCTCAAGGATGCCATCAAGCCCAACCTGGTGCAGACCCTAGAAAATGGTCCGGCCTTTGTCCATGGTGGCCCCTTTGCCAATATCGCCCACGGTACCAATACCCTCATTGCCACCAAGATGGGGCTCAAGCTGGCCGACATCTTCTTGACGGAAGCCGGCTTCGGTGCCGACTTGGGTGCTGAGAAATTCTTCTATATTGTTTCCCGTTACGGTAACTTGAAGCCAGACCTAACGGTAATCGTGGCCACTGCCCGGGCTCTGAAGCTGCACGGCGGTGCGGATAAGAAGGATCTGGCCAACGAAGATCTGGGTGCGGTGGAACGCGGTTTTGCCAACCTGGCTAAGCTCATTGAAAACGTGGCTAAGTTTAAGGTGCCAGCCGTCGTGGCTATTAACCGCTTCCCAACGGATACACAGGCCGAACTGGATCTAATTAAGGCCAAGTGCGCAGAAATAGGAGTTGCTTGTGCCCTCGCCGAAGTGTTTGCTAAGGGCGGCGAAGGCGGTATAGAGCTAGCCGAAACGGTAGTTAAGGTGCTCGAAGAACAAGAGTCCCACTATGAGCCGCTGTACTCCTTAGATCTGAGCATCAAAGAGAAGATCGAGATTATCGCTAAAGAAATCTATGGCGCCGACGGCGTTGAGTATACTAGCGAAGCCAATCGGGCCATTCGCAACTATACCCGCCTAGGCTTAGACAAGCTACCCATTTGTATGGCTAAGACCCAGTATTCCTTGTCTGACAATCCGAAACTGGTCGGACGGCCCACCGGCTTTACTATCACGGTCCGTGAAGTTAGGGCTTCGGCTGGTGCCGGCTTCCTAGTGGCCATCACCGGCGATATCATGACCATGCCTGGCTTACCTAAGCGACCGGCGGCTCAGGATATCGACATCGATGCCGACGGTACGATTACCGGTTTGTTCTAATTGCGATAAACATAAAAGTGGGGCACCCTGATGGGGTAGCCCCACTTTTTCATCTAGTAGAACACAAGCAGTTGTGGCAGAACGGCTAGGCAGGCGCTGATAGTCATGGGGGTGGTCAGGTTGTTAGTGCGTAGGTACGTATAGCCGAGCCAAAGGGCCTGCAGGGAAATAAACACCAGCGTATTTAATGGCCCTAGGGCCGAAACCGGATTGAGCAGCCAGGTGAGGAAAGCACACAAGCCCTGAAAGCCGGCTGTTAGAAAGAGACCCCGCCAATTACCCCAGCGTTGAATTAAATGCTCTAACACCAACCCTCGCCATAAGGTTTCCTGCGCTAGGGCCATAGCTAACCCGCCACCGATTAGCAAGATATAGTCGCCTAATTCCAGGGAGGTTAGTCCTCTAGGCAGTGCCAGTTGCCCTAAGAATACGGCTAAGCCACCTAGTAGCAGGCCCAGTCCCAGCCGCGAAAGAAGGGAACGGGGTGGGAGTTGCCGTTGGAGGGCTTGTTTATTGAGCAGGTAAACTGCCAAAAACAGCAACAGGCTATCGTAGGTGATTGTAACCAGCGGCCCCAGTTGCAAACTGGCCACTAGACCGCGACCCAAGGCATACAGGGGGGCTAGGAGCAGGTAGTAGTTGGTTTTCCCCGGACTGGCCACCCCTGGCCTATGGTGCTCTCCATTGCCCAAGGTGGCAAAGAAGGTAGCTATTAATAATATAATGATGCAGCAGGTATATAAAATGGTTGCTAACAAGCCATTTACTAATACGGGAACTTCCGGTGCCAAATATTGCTGGCCATCTGGCCCTTGTAGACTTACCCGTCCACCATCCTGATAGATGTAACGTTGCCCCTCACTATCAAAAAACACGGCCCTAGCTACTCCGGAAGGAAAGGGATAAATTCGTTGGTTACCAAAAATCCGTAATAGGGGTAAGGAATGTTTTTCGCTCTTGAGTAGTTCGGCAGCTTGTTGGTAGCCGTCGGGCGAATCGGTAGTACGAATGTAGGTGCTGCCGCGAGCACTGAGAAGTTCCTTTTCCGACATATAGACGACAGTCAGCTGTATATTGTCCAGCTGGGAGACATCCAGCTCCGTATCGATAGGATCAAGAGTAGCCGTCCCCCATATTACAAAGGCCGCCAGCCGATCGTGCTGATAGGCCTCCACCGCTAATCCGCCTTCGGGAAAACTTATTATTCCGTGTCTCGTACTAATTTCCCATTCATCAAAGGAAAAGGCACTATTAATTTGGTAGCTTGTATCGGTGAGGCCCATGCTATTGGGCGCCAGTACTAACAGGCCCATACCCAGCGCCGCTAGTGCCACAGTTCCTCCTAGAAGGCCGAACCAGATGACTAAAGGATGCAGCCGCATATTCTTAAGCCCCATGTGCTATTCCCCCCAGTTTAATTCACCTTCTATTTCCACGTCAGCGGCTGTATTCCTCCCTGGCCACGAAATGGCAAATAATTGACAGGTCCGGGGGCGAAGTATAGAATTGGAATGATTAATTAGGTAGGTAATTAGTTTTTAGTTATAAAAAAGAGTATGCGTTAGAAGGAGTGTCAAAAGGGATGGCAACGGTGGATGCATTAAAACAGCGGCTACTAGAATTAAAAAAAGAGCGTCGGGCAATCGTGTTAGCCCATTATTATCAGCGGGATGAAATTCAAGATGTGGCTGATTTCATAGGCGACTCTTTTGGTTTAAGTCAGCGAGCGGCTGCTACTGATGCGGAAGTTATTGTTTTTTGCGGCGTCCACTTTATGGCCGAGAG
>JAAYGE010000216.1 GCA_012727835.1 Bacillota bacterium | reverse complement strand
TATATTCCTGACTGGCAAGATATCTGCAGTTAATGCCCTCCAGCTTAAAGCACGCCGCCTCTTCCTTCTGCAGACTAGGAACGGAAAAGCAGCGATGCTGACCAGCAGGTGAAGGACCTTGCCCTCCCACAAAGATGCTGGTAGGACCATCAGCTCCGCCGATGATGCCAATGGCGGCTGCTGAATGGGGCACGAATTCGTCGCCGCTGGAAGGCCTGTGAACTTGCATGGTACTGTCAAAAGACAGCGTCTCTCCTTCTGGCAAGCTAGGGTGAATAGCATACATGGCCTGGGTGATAAACAGCCGGTGATCACCTATTGGGATTTCCAGATCTCCCGCCCTCTGCACATGCAGGGAATGCTCCACCCCACTCTCTGGATGCGTGAACTTGATTTCCTCCTCCTTATCCTTGACGAAAAAGGTTTTGCCCAGAGGGATAAAGCGCGAGACCGGCCTTGTCACCAGCTTCAGACTTCGCACCTTGTCTAACCGGAAGCGGCGCAGTAATGCTTGAACCAGGGATTCGGCTTTGGGGTAGGGTACGATAAAGCGCTCACAGGCAAAACAGGGCCTATCCTGTAAAATCCACCGATAGGCATAGCGCATGGCGTCCAGCTTATCATTCTCTCGCCACCCAGGTATATATAGGGCTGTGCTGGACGAGTAATCACCACCGACCTGCCTGCCATTGATCCATATCTGTTGTATAGGCACAGCTTGATAAGGGTTTTCCTGTTCTGCCACCCGTCTCTCCCGGGCAGTTAACTTCCCTTCTCTAGCTTCATACTTCTCGAGATAAGCATAAATTCGTGCTTCCTCTAGGATCGTCAGCACATCAAAAACAACCCCGCCAGCGAAGCGGTAAATAGCAGGAATATGGCGTTCCGCCCCGTCATAATTGAACTGCCAGTTCACCAACTGTTTCGTACCAGGTAAGCCCTGCCCCCTGCTCCACAAGCTCGAATTAAAGTATACTTTCATGAGCTCCTCCCCTGCTTAAGGCAGAGTTACGGTCTGCAGCGACTCTGCTTTCATAAGAACGAACCCTGTCTGTCAACTTCTTACGAAGCTTTATGAGCCAATCGGGCTCAGCTTCTATGTTATCGGAGAGACAACGTAACAATCCCCCGTACTCATGAATGCGAACCAGCCGACGCATAAGAGGAAGTGTTTGTTCATCCTCTTCTGTGAGCGTACTGGCGCTTCTATATCCAGTCAAAAAAGCTGTTTCCGCGTCCACTAGATGAGCCTCATCCGTAACATCGACCAGCGCGTCCAATGCACGAACCACATCCAGCATATACCAACATTGAATCATGTCGTCGAAGTCTATCACACTGAAGCTATTACTTTCTGCGTCGAAAAACACATTATCCGGTTCAAAGTCATAATGAACAAGGCCGTAATTATTGTCGGTAATAGGGAGCATCGCCAATTGGTTACAGATCGCCTCGAGTTCATTAAAGATATAAACCGGTGCGGAATAGGTTTCGAGATTGAATCTAATAGTTTCAAGAAGGGCAAGGTGGTTATTCCTGCGTCTAGCCAATGGACAGCTTTTCAGGGCTCTGTGCAGTTTCCCCAGGCATTCTCCATAGCCGGCAATGACCTGCATGTCGGCGTCGCATTTCTCCAGTGAAACCCCGGGAACCCCGTAAAAGCAGGAAGCAATATACCTCCCCCATTGGGACTCAATGATATCCACATACTTGCCGTTTTTCATCGGAACCGGTTCCATGGCCGGAAAACCTTGCGAGCGCAACCAGAGAATGACCTCAACTTCACCTATTATTTCTTCCACACTCTTTTCCTCGGCCGGTGCAAGTCTTAAGAAACACAGGCGCCCTTCTTGCTTAAATGGATAGACCGCATTGGACGAAATTCGAAAGCGGCGAAGCATTTCATCCACTGTATCCTCATCGTGGTCCCAGTGTTGAAGGCAGCATTTGGCCAGCTGGAAGTTCTCGAATAGATATTTAAGTTTCAGCATAGTACCCTTTCCGCAGGGATAAACAATGGAGTTTATCGTACTGCTCAATCATTTAAAGTTTATTCGTTAGAATGTTCTCCAACAGTACCCCCTTTCCTGCTCTGGCCAAACGATGAAGAGCGTCAACAGTTCTTTGAAGTAATAGCTGAGATATTTGAGTCCAGCGTTCTTCCAATAAAAAATGGTATGGTGCGCTCCCGACGAACACACCAAGGCCGTGATAGGGTATGGTCGCTGTGTTCCTTCATGGTCAACACTATAATCCAGAGGAATGAGCGTAAGACCGGGCTGGTCATCAGCTGTACAGAAACAGGCCCCAGAGGCTACTGCCTCGGGGCCTTTCGCTGTGGTAAGAGAGTGTTGCTCGTTCTGCAAATGAAGGTATCAGCGGCTATCCATGATGGCCCGAGTCAAGTCGCTGATGGCATTGCTCAGCACTTCCAGCTTCCCTTCGATGCGTACCAAGAGATACATGGATAGCACCACGGGGAAGCCCACGTTAGCAATCTGCGGCAAGAGCTCTTGCATAGGCTCACCTCCTTGCTCAGCTGGCTAAGAAGGGCTGCGCAAGTCTCATGCTGCGCAGCCCTGTGGTATATCCTAAGTGCCTATTCGGCTGGGAAAAGCGGAGTCACTTCCCGGGCCACAACTCGGGCAGCCTTTATGGCTACTAAGGGGCCGGTGGTGGAAGTGAACACGTTCTTATCAATAATGGTCTGCATGACCTGCTGCACCTCCGCCTCCGTCAGACCCGGCTTGGGGTCGGGAATACTGAGGGTAACCGTGTTACCCAATTCGGTAAGAAAAGACAGCTGCAGGGTAATAGACATTCCTAGTCACCTCCCTTCATCTGTTATTGGACTCGTAGCTAGTCTTACTCATCACTGAGCTTGTGGTCGTCCACTCGGCGAACGGCGGCCAATGGGTGCTCTTGCAGCTCGGCCATGGCTAATGCCACCGCATGCACATCCTCATCGGCAGCAACCGGACTAACCCGGCTGTAAGAGATGTTGCGCAGGATGGGCTCGCCATCGCCATCTACCCCCGTCTGTACCACCAAAACGAGGCGGCTGCTGACGGTTTCCTTCACAAATGCCATTCCTTTCACCTCCCAACTCCCCAGAGTGATTGGCGCCAATCGGGTTGCTTTTAGCATAATCGCTGGGCTAGAGTGGTGCGAATGGCGAGTTTAATGCAATTCCCGTAAGAATACTGCACTGTAGGGGTGCGCAAGCACGGGAAATAGGTTCGCCGCGCCTTTGCCTATGGCCAAGAGGGCCCCAGTCTGAGGAAACTTGTTAAAAGGGACAAAAAATACGGGATGTCGCAAAAGCAGTTGCGACAGCCCGTCGTGTTTTGCAGGCCGTTGGGCATACTAGAGCGCCTGTGCCCAACCTCTGTTGGAATGAGCTCGGCTCGCCAAGGGCAGCGACGGCACTCGCACTGGTTGGCTTAGTAGGACGGGTAAGTGGGCTCAATATAACTCCTATTTAAGCAGGCCTTAAGGCAGCTCGGCCTCTTGTCGCTGCTTATCCTTGGCTCCCTCGCTCTTCTTAATGGGGGCCCAACGCGCTGTGCGTATGACCAACGGCCTTGTGGCTAGGGCATGGGAGAGCCAAATGCGACAGCCCCCTAGGGAAATTAATATGAGGGCAACTAGCCCGCCCATCAGTGGGCTCCTATCCTGTTCGGTCAGTATGAGAACGGCTTTGCTTGCCATTAGCTCTTTTTCCTGCTTGTAAGCAGATGACGAATGGCCAGGATCGGGTGATAGAAGATCATTCTCGGGCCCGAGAAACGCATGACTTCAATAATTCTCTCGCGCATCTCAGGCTTATAGCAATGCACCTCACAATTAGAGCAAAAGGTTTTTGTTTCCATAAATGGACAAGAATCGGCGCGTTCTTGGGCATAGTCGGAGAGCTCCATGCAGGCTTCACATAGTCCTTCCGCCGCATGACGGTGCTTTCTGCAATATAGCGCTATCATCTGCGAGACAATTCTCTTCTCGGCTTCCCGTTTCTTCTGTATTGACCGCATCAACTAAGCCCCCTAGCCTGACTTGCTTTTTCTATCTGGTTCTTGCCTTTATGTTTAGCTCTGTACAATAGTTGATCAACCTGCTCTAACAGACTGGTCAAATCGTCATTCGCTACTTCTACCACACCACCACCAAGTGTTAGTTCTATATCGCTTTCCCATTCGATATCTAGAACCTCCCGGCGAATACTCTCTATCAGAGCAAATCCTTCTTCAATGCTGGTATCACGCAGAATAATAAGAAACTCATCGCCTCCATAACGACCTAATATATCATTTTGCCTCAGGTTACCTTTTATTGTGTTGACTATCCTCTTTAGGACATAATCTCCATACAAGTGCCCGTAGGTATCGTTTATAGCCTTAAAATTATCCAGATCGATCATAGCCACAGTTAGTGTCTTATGTTCTTTATGCGCCGCCTCAATCTCTTCTCTTAAGCAAGACGCAATAAACCTTTGATTAAAAACTCCTGTCAAATAATCTCGGTTATTGATAATTCTTGCAACATCCTATTCTTAGCCTCTATCTCGGCCAGATATTGCTTAGATTTTTGGAGTTCGTCCATATAGCTATCAATGAGCACAGCAATTAGAACGGTAATAGAAAACAGGCAAACAAATAGACCGAAAGCTAAATCTACATAGCGAACCAACTGGGAGTCATAGACGAAAACCAGATCTGGTCTCTGGTACTCAACAACCATTAGACCAGCCACGACTAAAGCAAAAAGAAGAAAGATTACCTTTCTCTGTAATCCAACAAGCAATAAGGCTATTATTCCGGCGTTTATGATTATGTAATAGTGAATACTGGTGTAGGTCCCCCCGGCCACCAGCCACATGGTAGGGAAAAAAACGAAACTTAAAAGTATAACAACTACCAATGACAATAACTCATATTTTCCGCTGGTTCGAAAAGCTATATATAACCCTACGGTAATAACCCCACAAGCAGCGGTTATTAATATGGGTACCGTTCCTAAACCTAGAAAATAGTTCATTAGACTACAAGAAAAGGACATACATATACCTACCAAAAAGACCACGTTGAATAACCGGTGCCTTAAAGAAGTATGCTTGGCATATTTCATTATTAACCCTCCAATGGCTGGCCAGCAAAAGATCTAACTTTGAAAGAATAATAATAAACTTCCCCATAGACGTCAAACCACAAATAATAAAACTAGTAATTTATCGGCACCATAGCTTTGTGCAAAATCGCTTTCGATACGTACCAAAAGGGGTTTCCCAGCATCAGCTTCTGGCAAAGCAGCCGATGCTAGGAAACCCCTTAGTATTGGCCATCTCCATCAAAGGCATCACTTACCCCCCAATTTTCCCGCATAAACATCGTTTATGAATGCCTCAACTTCAACCCAGGCCCTATTAGCTTCTGACAGCTCGGGAAATAACATCTGAAACACATGGAACATACCGGGATATGTGGTCTGCTGAATAACGACTCCGGCGTCTTCAGCTTTCTGTGCCACCTTAACGGTATCGTCGAGTAGCAGCTCGTCGCCCCCTACCTGCATGAGCATAGGCGGGAAACCATGATAATCGCCGTAAATCGGTGAAATGTAAGGATCGTCGGCCCGATTGTCCCCCACATAGGCAGGAGTTCTACGTCGGTAATTTAGATTGGTCCAGGCGGACATGGTTATTAAAGCTGCGGGCATAGGCAGGTTATTATCTCGGATATAAAGGGCAGTCGCCAACGCCAGACCGCCGCCGGCCGAGTCGCCAGCTATAATGATGTGTTCTGGCTCATAACCCTGTTCTAAAAGCCATTTATAGGCTAGCACCGAATCTTCCAAAGCCGCAGGATAAGGATGTTCGGGAGCCACCCGGTAATCAACAGTCAAAACTCCGGCTCCGCTTAAGTTAGCATATTGCACTGCCGCTCGCCGGTAGGTTACACCGTTATCGGCTAGGGAGCGCCTATAGGCCCCACCATGCAGCTGTAAGATTGCTTTATCCGGTCTAGCATCCTTTACCTGCACCCATTCCATCGTGATACCAGCAACTTTCTTAACTTCTAATAGGAAGTCCTCCGGCAATGTCCAGTTAGCATTCAGCTGGTTTAATAGTTCAATGTTGCTGTCGCCGCCAGCCACTAGCTTGTTTAGCCAGTAGGACCGATTCTTGAGGTTCCCGAACATGTACAAAACACCTCCGACAATTAAGGCAGCAACCAGCATAAACACAATCCATTTGCTCCTATTCATCACCTACATCCCCGGTCTCCTCAAGAATCTCCTGGTAGATTGCCGCCAACCTATCGATTAATTCAATCAATTTGTCCGTATCCGAGTCGCCTAAGGCCTCCACCAGTCGGTCAGCAATACTCAAAATCCTCCTGTTGGCCCCTTCTAGGGCTTCGATGCCAGCTGCAGTCAGCTCAATGTTGATGCTTCTTCGGTCCTGCTGATCAATGTGGCGGGTGATGAAATCACGATGTTCCAGTTTGTTAAGGATACGGGTAATGGAAGGGCGGGATAACTCGAGGATCTGGGATAGATCGGCCGGCTTACCCGTATCTGACCGCCGTATGTTGCGTAAGACCAAATACTCACCTAAAGAGAGGTTGCCGCTGGTGATTAGCTTACCTAGTTGCCTTCTCATATTCAGACAGGCGTATAACAGGCGGGCTCCTTTTTGCTGTTTCATAGAAAAACCTCCTACGACAATAGTTTCATGTGTAAACTATTATATGATGAAACCACCTCAGTGTCAACAAAACTCTTCTCGGGCACCTAGATAGGCAACAATAAAGGGATTCCCTTTTTAGAGGAACCCCTAATTTCTTACCTCTGGATAAATCTAGAGAATCCAGTTCTTACGGATATTTTGGTGGCAAACGGTAAACAAAATAAAACCAAAAGCAAGCAGAACTAGGATACACAGCCCCGGTGATAGGTTGCTAACACCAAGGATGGCCCCGTTGAGCAAATCGGTCCCGTAAGTAAGCGGCAGCGCGTAGGAAAGGGGCCTCAGAAACAGAGGTAAACGGTCGATGGGCAGAAACAGGCCACATAGAAACAGCATTGGGAAGCGGAAGAAGTTAGAAAAGGTCTGCGCCTCGAAAACTTCTTTTGCAGAAACAGCAATCAACAACCCCAGCAAGGTAGAAGTTATGGCAATAAGCAGTACTGCCAAGAAAACAGCACCCCAACTAATGCCATTCAAACCGACAAAAAAGGCAGCAAAAATCACCGGTACAAAGGCGTTAAATATCCCGAACAATACGGCCCCAGATACTTTTGCCGCTACCATCATGGCCAATGGAATAGGAGCTAGTAGCAATCGATCGAAAGACCTCCCCTTGCGTGCAAAGGTGATTGTCACAGCGAGCATGGAAGTAGTGCCGAATAGTATACTCATTGCCATCAACCCCGGGAGCAAGTTAAGAATATCGGCCAGATTCATACCCCCATAGGAACGAATCATCTGCATTAGGGTCCAGGATAGGGGAAATATTATACCCCAACTGATGTTAGGCGGCTTAAGGTAGTAGTTTTGAACGTCTTTTCTTAGGATATTCCAAAAGGCAATCCAGGTGCTCATTTTTCCAAGCCCCCCTCTGCTTTTCCTGCCTCAATACCAGCAACCTTCAAAAAGATATCCTCTAAGGTGGGACGCAACTCCTTAGCTTCATAGACCGAAACACCCTTTCCATCCAAATACTCCAAAACGGGCAAAAGGGCAAACCTCTTATCGGATATGAGGGTCAGAGTATTAACACTCACTTTTACAGTCAAATCACTAAAATATGTCTGCAACTCGGGAGCCAACGGCTCCAAATTTGTATCTGTATTTAGCCGGACAGCATGATTGCTAAAAATACCCTCCCTCAACTCTGCCACCGTACCCTGAGCCACTATATTGCCATCGACAATGAAAGCTATACGGTCACAAACCCGCTCCGCCTCTTCTAGGTAGTGGGTGGTAATAAACACGGTGGTTCCATCCTGCTTAAGATCCAAGAGTAGCTGCCGAATTTGCCGAGCACTTTCTAAATCGATTCCCGTGGTGGGTTCATCTAAAAAAAGAATATCTGGTTTATGAATAACAGCTGCAGCGATGGTTAGTTTACGTCGCATCCCTTTCGAATAGGCCTTGAAGGGCCGTTTCCCTGCTTTGGTCAAATCGAACAACTCCAAGAGTTCCTGTGCTCTCTTCTCTCTCTCAGCCTTTCTCATCCCGTATAGAGAAGCACAAAAGCAAAGATTGTTAAAGCCGTCCATCTCATCGTAAAGATTACTTTCGTCGGGAACCACGCCCATAATCGCCTGCGCTTTCTTAACGTTCTTCACCACATCAATCCCATTAATAGTAATAGAACCGCCCGATGGGCGAGCCAGACCAATCATCATATTAATTGTCGTAGTTTTTCCAGCACCGTTAGGGCCTAGAAAACCGAAAATTTCTCCACGGCCGATAGAGAAAGAGATACCTTTGACCGCAGTAAAATCACCATAACTTTTACTTAAATTCCTGACCGTGACCATATCCATCCTACTCAAATCCATCCACTCTCCTTAAGCAAGTGCCACAGTTTGACCTAGATGCATGCTTAGAAGTAATGCATTCCCCTCTTTCCAGTGCGCCAGGCTCCAGCTCTATGGACGCTAACCTCTCAAGCTCTGTAGCAAGACCACGGAGTACGTGGCGCTCAACAACATAATGCATAAAATAGCCTTTTCTCACACCCGTAACAAGGCCGGCTTCCCGTAGAACCTTTAAGTGTTGCGAAATCGCCCCCTCAGTAAGCTGCAGTTTTCTAGC
>JAAYGE010000215.1 GCA_012727835.1 Bacillota bacterium | reverse complement strand
GAAATGGCTGGCGAAATGCTAAGGGCGATCCAGTAGCTAACCAGGATCTGTGGCAGCGGCTTCTAAATCTGGCTGCAAAACGTAAAGTTAAATGGGTAAAGGTGGCCGGCCATGCCGGCAACCAGCGTAACGAACGTTGTGATTATTTAGCTCGTACCGCCATTAAAGGAGGGACAGTGGTGGAGAAAACCGGTCATTTGTTGGTGCTAAACAAGGACGAAGATACGGTTATGTATGTGGATATCGCTGCCCGCCGGATAGTTAAAACCATCCCGGTGGACAAGAATCCCCATGATGTTGTTATCAGTCCCGACGGTAAACAGGCTTACGTCACTTGCTCCGGTGGGGACACTCTGCTGGCCTTTGACAATGAAACGATGACCCTAACCAAGCGAGTTACCCACCCCGATTTCCGCTTTCCGCATGGACTGGCCATCACCCGCGATGGGAAACGGCTACTATTGGCATCAACCCGCTCGGGTAAGTTTTTCATCTTTAATTTGCCTTCCCTAGAGGTTAAGCAGGTTTATGCTACAGGACAAGAAGCGGTACATATGGTATCATTGACTCCCGATGAGCGTTTGGCCTATATCGCTAATATCAGATCGGATAATTTGACCCTCTTTGATATGGAAAAGGAAGAGATAGTGACCCATATTCCGGTGGGGCGCGGCCCGGAGGGGGTGGCGGTGCATCCTCACAGCAATCAGGTCTACGTGGCCAACCAGCATGATAATAATGTGTATGTATTGGACCCGGAGGATCACCGGGTGTTACACACCCTAAAGTTAGGCACCCTGCCTATTCGACTAGTTATGAGCCCCGATGGGCGCTATGCCTTCGTGCCCAACCGGGAATCGGGCGATCTATCGATCATTGACTGCCAGCGGCCTTGGGAGATTAAGCGTATCCGGGTGGGAGTATGGCCCGGCGGTGTGGTCTTTGATGAGACTGGCAGTTATGCCTATGTGGCTAATAATAAGACCAATGATATTTCGGTGATCGATGTGGCCACCTTGAAGGAAGTGGAGCGCATCGATGTGGGTATCCATCCTGACGGCATCGCCTATCTTAAGCGCTAATGCCTGGTTCATTGGCTAGGCCTGTTTAAGTGCTTGCGCAATACACTAGGTTCGCCAAGGGCGGCGACGGCAATCGCGCTGTTTGGCCTAGTCAGACCAGTAAGCGGGTTAGCGACAAGTTACTAGTTAGGGCGGCTCGGCCATTGTCACCGCGTTTCCTTGAAAAGATTTATAAAAGTACATTTAGGCGACCCCGCCGCAGCTTTTCCACGACGGAGTCGCCTTTTTATCACTAAATAGAAGGGGGATATGGTATGAGTCTATTGCAACTCTTGCAGCCGGCGGGTAAAAACCGCTACCGCCTACCCAAAATGGGAGAAATGCAGGTGGAAGCTATGATTTATCTCGACGAGGTGCTGCTGCAGGAGTCGTTAGATGAAGATTCGGTAAAGCAACTGCGGGATGCCGCCTGCTTACCCGGCACCTATCGGGCTGTTTTAGGTATGCCCGATATTCACAGCGGTTACGGTCTACCCATCGGTGGGGTGATGGCCACCGATGCTAAAACAGGGGTGGTCTCCGCCGGGGCGGTAGGTATGGATATTAATTGCGGTGTACGCTTGTTGAGAACAAATATTCCAGCTAAAGAAGTTACAACTAAGCATTTAGAACAACTGGTGGGGGCCATCACTCGCCGCGTACCTACTGGTATTGGCACAGCTACTCCTGATCGCACCTGGCGGGGGCAAGTCTTACAAGAGGTATTCGTTAAAGGCAGTCGAGCCGTGGTGGAAGAAGGATATGGACGACCGCAGGATGTGGAGCACACGGAGGAAAATGGATGTCTGCGTTTCGCCAATCCGGATGCTTTGAGCAAGCGGATGCGAAAACGGGCTGTTCAGTTAGGCACGCTAGGCGGCGGTAATCATTTCTTGGAAGCCCAGCGGGTGGAGGAAGTTTTTTCTGCCCCTTTAGCCGAAGCCCTTGGTCTAACCGCAGGTAATATCGTCTTTATGATCCATACTGGTAGCCGTGGTTTTGGCCATCAAATCTGCACCGAGTTTAGCAACTTGATGGCAAAAGAAGCGCCGCGGCATGGTCTTAAGCTACCCAATAAGGGATTGGCTGCCTTACCCATCGACAGCGAATTGGGGCAGGCCTACTTGGGTGCTATGGCCTGTGCTGTTAACTATGCCTTCGCCAACCGCCAAATCATCACCCACGCTGTGCGCCAGGCCTTTGCTGAAGTATTTGGCGAAAGTGATACTCGTTTGGGTCTGGAGGTAGTTTACGATGTGGCGCATAATATCGCCAAGTTTGAGGAACACGAAGGAAGAAGCCTGTTAGTGCATCGTAAGGGGGCCACGCGCGCCTTGCCTCCCGGCCATAAACAGAATCCGGCCGTTTACAAAGAGACGGGGCATCCTGCCTTGTTGCCCGGTAGCATGGGCACGTCTTCTTATGTGGTGGTCGGCAAGCCGCCGGTGGTGGAGACCTTCTGTTCAGTCAACCACGGCGCTGGCCGGGTTATGTCACGACGGGAAGCCCGACGCAGTATTGGGGAAGAGGTTTTCCAGCAAAGCATGGGCGACATCATCACCAATGCGGATAATTACCGTCAAATTGTTGATGAGGCGCCTACCGCCTACAAGGATATCGACCGGGTGGTCTATGTGCTAGCCGATATCGGTATGGTGGAAAAGGTGGCGCGGGTGGTACCGCTAGCCGTAATTAAAGGTAGCGGCGAATAATAGATCTTCGGCGTGCAGCAGAGTAAAGCACGACTCCTTGCCCCAGCATGGCTGACAGGCTCCAATAGCTGTGAAGGGAGGTGAGTGCTTGAAAAAGGGGTTAGCCGTCCTATTGCTTGCAGCTCTATTTATGGTAGCATTTGCTCCTACCCCCGCCGTGCTAGCCGCCTTCGACGATGAGGAGCTGGCAGAAGAAATATTGGCTCTGCGGCGTCAAATTCATGACCTGCGTAAACAGGTTATTGATAAATTGGTGGCTGCCGGCAAGCTGACAGCCGAAGAGGGTGAAAAATACAAGCAGAAGCTGGATGAGCGTTTTGAATGGCAGCTAAAGCACAGATTTGAGAAGTTCGAGAAGAAAGGGAAAGGCAAAAACAAAGAACTGAAGAGTAAGCCACGGCAGATGCAAGAGGTTCCTGGCTAATAATTGTCCTCGGGTTCCAGCAATATTGTTGGAACCCGAGTTATATTTTTTATATAAGATGATGACAAAGACCTAGTGATCTAGTATAATTTAAATGAAATTGAGAATCGGTTTCACGCCGATTTAATTTATGCGGACATATTGAGAATGATTCTCAAGATTAATTTTTGGGCGATGCACTGAAAACGACTGGGAGGAGAGGAGAACATGAGAAGAAGGCACAGAGGAGGCCGTCGAGGCCATCAGCATGGTCATGGTAAGGCTAGAGATCTTTATGGCGCCTGTGTAGGCAAGCAATACACGGTAGAAGAAGTACCAGCGACCGCTCTACTTTCTTGCTTGGGTATATGTCCAAAGAGTGTGGTTCGTAAGAAGTATTGTTATCGTATGGGCGGTCCGGTCTTGTTACAGGTTGGTAGCCGGGAAGTAGCCGTCGGTAAAGATATCGCCAGCCAGATTATTGTCCGGGAGGTGTAGATATGAGTAGGCACTGTACCGTGGCCGAGGACCCATCGGTACTGGAAAGAGAAAACAAGATACTACTTATGGGTTGCCCCAATGTGGGAAAGAGTGTATTCTTCTCTGAGCTCACCGGTGTTTATGTGGTCAGTTCCAACTATACTGGTACGACCGTTTCCTTTATGGAAGGTGAGATGCCACTGGGGGATAAGACCTATCATCTCATCGACCTGCCGGGCACCTATACTATGAACGCTACTTCGGAGGCAGAGGCAGTAGCGGTAAGATTTATGCAAAGTGACCCGAAGGCGGTTCTCTTTGTTTTAAACGCCACCGACTTGGAGGGTGGATTGCGGTTGGCGTTAGAAGTGCAACGGTTTAATGTTCCTATTGTTTATGCCCTCAACATGGTAGACGTGGCCCGACGCCAAGGCTTGGAAATTGATATCGACCTTTTGTCCCAAAAACTGGGTGGCCCGGTTATTCCTACTATAGCTGTTAAACGGGAGGGGTTCGCCGAGATCAGGGCAGCCCTGCAGCGGGTGGTCACGGCTGCTCCTGCTAGCAAGGAAGAGGGGAGAGCCGACGCAACTATCCTGCCCTATAGCACCTGTAGTGCAGGTTGTGCCTCCTGCCATTTACCCTGTCCTTCGCGTCCGCAGGATAATGATTACTACTGGGAGCGGGCGCGGCAAATCGCGCGGGAAGTGGTAACCGATGTCAATGCGAAGCCTAGTTTCTTAGATCGGCTAGGCGAAGCCATGATGCGGCCCTGGCCCGGAATTCCTATTGCTTTACTTGTGGTCCTGGCATCTCTCGGAGTTGTGGTGGGTGCCGGCAAAGCCTTGCGGGCCGTGCTGCTCTTGCCTTTGGTAAACAATTTATTGGTTCCCTTCTTTAGAAGTATTTTCAGTCGTTTTATTCCTCCGGGTGTGTTGCTCAATATCTTGGTAGGGGAATATGGCTTTTTCGTCATCAGCTTCGAGTGGATATTGGCTTTAATCGTGCCTTACGTGCTTATCTTCTATGTGGTCTTCACTTTCCTTGAAGATACCGGTTATATGCCCCGGTTAGCTGTCTTGTTTGACAACGTAATGCGCAAAGTGGGAGTCCAAGGCGGTAGCTTGATTAATGTGATGTTGGCCTTCGGCTGTGCTGTGCCGGCCATCATCGGTACGCGGGCGGCCACTACTCGCAAAGAGCGGTTGATGGTAACAACCATGATTTGCTTCGCCGTACCATGTATTTCTCAAACGGGAGCCCTCATGTCGCTAACCGGTAGTTATTCCATCTGGATGATGTTGGCCACCATAGGAGTAGCCCTGTTGATCTTCTTTTTGGTAGGCATTATTACCAGCCGGTTGTATAAGGGTACTATTGACCCGTTAATTATCGAAGAGCCAAACTTATTAGCTCCCGATCGGCAAGCCTATTGGGTGAAGCTGAAGGTTCGCGTTAAAGAATTCTTAGTAGAAGCGGAGGGTCCCATGTTATTGGCTGTGGCCATAGCGGCCGTATTTAAAGAAGCCGGTATATTGGATGCCATCGCCAATTTCTTAGAACCGGTGATGGTGGGTTGGTTGGGTATGCCTAGAGAAGCCGTATTGGGGCTAGTATTAGGGATTGTGCGTAGGGAGATGGCAGTGGCGCCCCTCTTGGCCTTGAACCTAACCCCCTTACAGATGTTTACCGGCGCTGTAGTTGGGCTGCTGTATTTACCCTGCCTCTCGGTGTTTGGCATTTTAGCCAAGGAATTTGATACGAAGGTGGCAGTCGGCATTGCCGCCTCCACTACTGTGACGGCTATTCTGGTAGGAGGATTGATCAACAAGGTCGGTACATTGATATTGGGGATGATCTAATGGGAATTACTAAGATCACTCAGCTAATTGAGTATCTGGCCTGTCGGTTTTCTCTCTTCTACTATTTATCGATGCTGTATTACCGCGGTATGGTGCGACGGGAAGTAAGATTGGCCAATATTACCAGCAAAGATCGGGTGTTGGTGGTTGGGGGCGGTCCTTGCCCCCATACCGCTATCTTGATTCATAAACTAACCGGAGCCACTGTTACGGCGGTGGACAACGATTTTGTTTGTGTTAAGTCGGCTATTAGGTTGATTAACCGGCTGGGGCTAGCCGACCGGGTACGAATTTTGCATCGCAATGGGCTGAGCTTGAGTACGGAACATTATACGGTGGTTGTCTTGGCGTTGCAGCTTTCCCCGAAGCTGGAGATTATTCGCTCCTTGGAGCGGCAAGCAAAACCGGGCGATCGGATTTTGATTCGTTTAGCCAAAGAGAGTTTAGCCGATCTATATAGCCCTGTGAAGCAAAGCCAGTTTGCCTCCTTGCCGACCGTGGAGCACAGCCAATTTACCAATGTGGAACAAACTGTTCTGTACCAAGTCAAGGTGGAGAATAATGAAAAACAAAACCATAAGAACGATCTTAACCATAGTCCTGTTTTTCCTGCTCACGCACTTGTTGGTTAAGACCGATTTTACCGAGATTATTGCTAGTCTGAAACAGATACGCTTGCCGCTGTTATTACTGCTCTTGGGATTGCAGCTGCTAACCGAGTTACTGCTGGTGTATCAATGGTGCCGTTTAGCTAAACTAATGGGCTTAACGGCACCCTTTCCATTGATGGTATTTATTAATGCCAAAGGCACCGTCATGGAGGCGGTAACACCGGGGGCCAAGGTGGGCGGTGAAGTGTTGCGGGCCGTTTTGTTTAAGGAACGGTTAGGGTTTACTACCAATCAGTCGACAGCCCTGATAGCCATGCAAAAGATAATCAGTGTGGGTGCTCTGGTGGCCCTCAATCTGTTCTCAGTATTAATGTTTTCTAAGTCTAATCCTTTTTTGGCTAGCGGGGGCACCCGCCTCGGTGTATTGATCATTTTGCTATTCCTAATGGCCCTTTTTCTGTTACTATTGTTCCGAGCCCACTGGCTG
>JAAYGE010000214.1 GCA_012727835.1 Bacillota bacterium | reverse complement strand
GTGTAGTGCCCTATAACGGCCGTGTGGAAGTAGTCGATGTTACCACCGGCTGGTACCGGGTGCGCCTTAATAATGGTGTTTACGGTTGGATTGCCGATTGGTTAGTAGCCGTGGAAACGGAAATTGAAACCAAAGTTGGAGTTAATGTACGCAGCTCGCCGAGTACGGCCAATAAATCCAATATCATCACTACCCTTTACCCGGGGCATAAGATTTGGGTGCTGGAACGGCAGGAGGGCTGGTGTTACGTGGAGTATGCCCCTGGTAAGGAAGGCTACATAGCCGACTATCTGGTGCCTTTAGAAAGTAGGTTAATCGACTCAGAAACGGTGCCCGGGATAGCCATCAGTTTCCCAGGCGTCAGTAAGGGTGACCAGGTGAAATTATCTATCAAGGACTCGGGGCACTTCGCCGCCGCCGAGTGGCAGGAGAAAGAGAACGGAGTCTCACTGCTGCTGCAGTTAAAACAGCCGGTCAGCTACCGCCTGAGTCGCGGGGACGAAGGCTGGCAATTGACCTTCGGCACCTGGTTACAAGAGTTAAAGCTTGTGTCTGGCCAGAAGGGGCCGCGGGTGCGTCTGACTTTAGATGGCCCTAGCCAGCCGACGGCTCAATACAGCTCGGCCGAAAAAGCTATCGTGGTGACTATTAAGGGAGCCACCCTAGGGACGGGAGTAAAAACCAGCCTACCGGGCGATGGCACCTTAATAGAACGGGTAGAAGTGCAACAGAGCGGGTCAGAAGTACGATTGATGGTCAAGTTGCCTCGGACCTTGGCTTATAGCCTGCAAAAGGTGGGAGATGCCACCTGGGAGCTGGTAGTTGCGTCACCGGGACTGGTGGGCAAATTGATTGCCATTGACCCTGGCCACGGAGCTACTGACCCGGGGGCTATGGGTACATTAGGCTGGAATGAGGCCGACTACACCCATGATATTGCCTATCGTCTGCGGGATCTGCTAACTAAGGCGGGAGCCGAAGTAATGATGACGCGGCTGTATGAAAGTGGCCCCATTCAAGGACCGGCCCGTGCCGCTAAGATTAATGAGGCTGGTGCCGATGCGTTTATCAGTATTCATATCAATTCGGCTGGTAATAGGTCGGCCCGGGGCATTGAAACCTGGTATTATCCTCGCGGTGATAACGCCTATTTTGCTCGTCTAGTGCAAGATAGCCTCATGGCCCAGTTGGGCTCCAGCTGGCCCGATAGAGGTATAAAGCCGGGGAACTATATTATCTGCAAGCAAACCTTGACTACCGGTGCCATGGCCGAATTAGGTTTTATCTCTAACCCCACCGATGAGAGTTTGCTCAATCAGCCGGAGGTAAGACAACAGATGGCTCAGGCCCTGTTTAATGCAATTGAAAAGTATTTTGATCGGTAATAGAAGGGGGGCTGCGCAAACGGCGGTTTGCGCAGCCTCTGACTATAGCGCTCCCCTTTACCCCTTGACGTAACTTCCCTTTGTTTGTTAGCATGGTAAGGAGAGGGAAATAGACTGAAATTACTTAGTATTTTAGGAAAGTAGGTGAAGGGGATGCCTCAATCGGATGCAAGCTTTGAGCAGACTATCATAGAGCTAGATCGTTTAATTAGACATGCGAACAGTATAATCCGCCGGAGAGGACGCGATATCCTACAGGAGTTTGATATCACTCCCCCCCAGTTTGATGCCCTATTAATTCTGAAGAATAATAAGGGCGAAAACCTAACTATTGGCGAGTTGGGGGAGCGCATGTACTTGGCTTGTAGCACGGCTACCGACTTGGTCGATCGCATGGAGCGTAACGGTCTAGTAGAGCGAATCCGAGATACCAACGATAGGCGGGTAATCCGTTTACAGATACTAGAAAAGGGTTACCAGATGGTAGAGGAAGTTTTAGCGGCACGCAAGAGGTATTTATCAGAGGCGCTAAAGGATGTTCCCCAAGAAGATATACAAGCCATGATTAAGAGTATGACCCAGTTGGACCAATTGCTAAGAGCTAAACGCGGTTAAAAACAGGCTGCCTAGTAGGCGGCCTTTTTTATGTACACCAATTTAACCGCCCCTGACTGGTTAGCATATAGTGTGAAAAGAGCTTGAAAGGGGTGGTGTCCCCGTGTCCTGTCAACCTATCGGTCTTTTTGATTCAGGGGTAGGAGGACTGAGTGTGTTACGGGAACTGAAGCGCCAGTTACCTTCCGAAAACCTTATCTACTTTGCCGACACCTTGCATATGCCCTATGGTTCCCGTACTAAAGAAGAATTACATGAGCTGGTATTTGCTATTTTAAATTTTTTACAGGAGCAGGGCGTTAAGCTCGTCATCATGGCCTGTAACACATCCTCGGCGGTCGTATTACCTGCCGCTAGAGAGGCGTTTTCTATGCCAATCTTAGGAATGATCGAGCCCCTAGTGCGCCAACTGGCTGTCAGCCCGGTAAAACGGTTGGGGGTAATGGCTACAGAGGCTACAGTACGCAGTGGAACATATAATAGGGAGCTGCGTAGGGTCGGTTTTCAAGGGGAGGTTTACTCTCAGCCTTGTCCGGAACTGGCAGCTTTAATTGAGACCGGTGCCGATGAACGGAGGCTGGCAGGGGCGCTACAGGTCTATACATCCCCTCTACGTCAGGCTCAGGTGGAGCAGGTGGTATTGGGCTGTACCCATTATCCTTTTGTCAGCGAAGAACTGATTACAGTTTTCGGGGGGAAAGTGGAATTAATAGATCCGGCTACCTACGTGGTTGCTGAGGCGAAAGGTGTATTAGAGCAGGAAAAGATGCTCTGCCAGTCGGATACACCGGGTAGTAGGAGAGCTTACGTGAGTGGTAATCTAAGTGCATTCCAACAGCGGGCTAGCCAGTTGCTGGGAGAGACAATCGTTACTCAACCCGTAAGTCTTGATCAAAAGCTGTAATTTGTATTGGCCGACCTGTCCTTCTTATTTGGTATGTGGCCTAAGGTACAGGCATAAGTTGTACCACAGGGTTAAAATGCTAGATAAGGAGGGTTTGTCTTGTTGGCGAGGCTCAAACTAACAATTTTGCCTTTACTGCTGGTTTTAGCATTAACAGGTTGCTCTTTGCTTTGGCCCAGCGTTAACACACAACCACCGGAGGAGAACCCGGACCACAAGAGCGGTTCTTTTCTGCCGACAGTTATTCCTACAGCTGGGGAAAATACCCGTTTGCGTACCGTCTATTTGCTGGACCATGCTAGTCGCTATTTGGTGCCCTATGTGCTTAGCGTCCAGAAAACGGAGGGTATAGCGCGAGAAGTCTTAAGTCGCTTGGTTGATAACCCGGAGAATGCAACCGCTTTGGTGGGAACCGAGTTTCATCTGCCCTTTCCAGAAGGAACCACCATTCTGGGTATGACTATTCGGGACGGGTTGGCCATCGTGGATTTGAGTAAAGAGTTCTTAAACTTTCGTGATGCCACCCATGAGCGCTTAGCTGTAGACGCCTTGCTCTATACACTGACCGAGTTTGATAACGTGGATCGGGTTGAATTGCGGGTCGCCGGCCCCCCGATAACTACTTTACCCAGCGGCTTGAGTTTGCCTAATCCTTTGTCCCGGGCCGAACGGCCCTTGAATCTGGAAATAGCTTCTGAGATTACGGACCCAAGTCAGGGTACGCAAGTGAAACTCTATTTTACCTCCGTTGGCCCCGCTGGAGGGTTAATCTATTTTGTTCCCATAACCCGTCAGATTCTGCCGCAAAACGATCAACTGGCTGCCGTTGTGTTGGAATTAATCAAAGGGCCGGCGGTGGGCAGCGGTCTCAATGGGGACATTCCGGTGAGTACGGAATTGCGCAGCATCAAAATGGAAGATGGCATTGTGTATGTGGATTTTTCGTCGGAGCTAACTAGTTATGGCGGCGGTACGGCGGCTGAAAATGCTATGTTGGGTTCGCTAGTGCTATCTTTAACCGAAATCCCGGGAGTTAATGGCGTTAAAATTACTATTAACGGGCAAACCCCGATGTTACCGGAGGGTACCGATGTCAGTCGGCCGGTGACCCGTCCCATTTTTGTAAATCCTTTAATTATATAAACGCATGCCCCGGCGCATTGTAGGTTCATACTAGTTACGGTAGAATGAAGTAACAAAAACAAGCTTGGCCACTGTATGTGCTTCGGGCCGTAAGACACGGCCCGCGCTCTTTTTAGTCGTATACAGGACAAGCTGCTTTTGATAAGGGAGGTCTCTGATAATGGTCAGAAGCGATGGACGCGGTGCCCAAGAATTGCGTCCTGTTCGTATTACTCGCAACTATATTAAGCATGCGGAGGGCTCCGTACTTATTGAGATAGGGGATACGCGGGTGATCTGTACAGCTACTGTGGAGGATCGGGTACCGCCATTTCTGCGCAATGCGGGTACGGGCTGGATCACGGCCGAATACAGCATGTTGCCTCGGGCTACCGCCGTCCGTAATACGCGGGAAGCGGCCAAGGGCCGGATCGGTGGGCGCACCTATGAGATTCAGCGTTTGATAGGACGAGCCTTAAGGTCAGTGGCTGACCTGAGTGCAATTGGCGAGCGAACCATTTGGTTAGATTGCGATGTTATTCAGGCCGACGGCGGCACCCGTACAGCTAGTATTACCGGTGCCTTTGTTGCCCTTTGTGATGCCCTTTATCTGCTCTACCAGCAACAAGTTATTCCCCACTTGCCCGTTAACGACTTCTTGGCCGCTACCAGTGTGGGTTTAACCGATGGGGTTGGCCTGTTGGATCTTAATTATGAGGAAGATGCGGCTATCGACGTGGATATGAATGTGGTGATGACCGGGGCGGGAAGATTGGTAGAGATTCAAGGCACCGGCGAGGAGGCCACCTTCTCCCGTCAAGAGTTGGATCAGCTACTAGATTTGGCTACCCATGGTATTGAGCAACTAATTGCAGCCCAACGCAAAGCCCTTGGGCCTATTGCAGACTTGGTGGGGATAGAGAAATGCAACGAGCAATAGTGCTGGCTAGCCGTAATCAAGGTAAAATCAAAGAGTTTAGAGCTCTGCTAGCCCCCCTTGGATTACAACTAATTTCACTGTTGGATCTACCGGATGTTCCGGATATCGTTGAAGATGGTGACACCTTTTTTGCTAACGCCCGCCTGAAAGCGGAGACCGTTTGTAAGGCCACCGGGTTGCCCACCTTAGCCGATGATTCGGGTTTAGTGGTCCACTACTTGGGGGGAGCGCCAGGGGTACATTCGGCTCGGTTTGCTTGGCCAGAAAAAGGGGATGGGGCTAACAACGCGAAGCTGTTACGAATTTTGGCAGACGTTCCCGAGTATAAACGGCAAGCCCATTTTACTGCCGTAATTGCACTGGCCATGCCCGATTCCGAGACCCAGTTTGCAACCGGCCGTTGCTTTGGTTTGATCGCCAATGAGCCGCGGGGTGAGCAGGGTTTTGGTTATGATCCTTTGTTCTATATCCCCGAATTAGGCAAAACAATGGCGGAAATTGAACCAACAATTAAAAACCAGCTAAGTCACCGAGCCAAGGCTATGAGGCATATGCTATTATTACTAAGATCTAGTTTATCTTGCGTTCAATAGCAGTTTTGATGTATAATAGCTGTCGAATCACTGTGTGCGCCTGTAGCTCAGCTGGATAGAGCAACGGACTTCTAATCCGTAGGTCAGGGGTTCGAATCCCTTCAGGCGCGCCATTCCTACTTTATCCTCTTGCAGAGGTCTGTAGCATGTGCTAAAATAGGCTTTGCGCGATACGATTT
>JAAYGE010000213.1 GCA_012727835.1 Bacillota bacterium | reverse complement strand
GCCCACATCCGGTAGGGGACGCTGAGGGTCTTGGCGGCTATTGAGCCAAACGGGAAACGCATCATCCCGGCTAGCTGGCTCCAATTGTTCTTCAACGTATTGCCACAACCCGGAGTCTAGAGGAACCGAGCGAAGAGAAAGTGCCAACTGATCGATGCCTAGTATCTGGCGCCGACCGGGCATGCGGTAGAGAAAATTAACTTGTTGAATTTGCTCATGTTGTGATAGGGCTTGGGCATCGGCCTCGCTAAAGGGCTCTAAAACCGGATTAGGCGGGGCTAGGAAGCCTTCGTGCTCCAGGTGAGGATAGAGAATGGTGAGAGTAGAGAACGGGTCCGGCTGCAACCGATGCAGTTCTAAATTCTGAGAGGCTGCCGGATTACCCATGATGTTGATGGGATAGACAATAATATCGCCACCCAGATAGTGGCGGTAATTAGCAAAGGCCTGGGCGGGGTATCCCAGGCTAATGGAAAGGCTGTTAGTCAAACTGATTGCCGCTAGTACTAAACTGATGAGGGCCAGTAAACTACGTCCTAATTGGCGAGTAATATTAATGAAGCCGAGACGAAAGAACAAGGCGGGTCCTCCTTAGCAGGAAGTCTTGATGCAAAAGTCAAGGCTGCAAGACATTCCAGGGAAGTTCAATACAAAAAGTATTATAGCACAAAAGTAGGGTTCATCTGAGATAAAATTATACGAAATGACAAATTTACTATTATGGAAATATGTTGGATAGGAGGCCTGTCCTAAATTCATGTAATGAGCGTCAAATTACACGAATAAGCTAGAAAAAAAGCTTTAGGAGGGGCCGACGTGAAGTTTCAAGCTTTTGTAGAGCAAGTAACTGAGAAAGAAGTTCATTTATTTGTACACGATACCAGCGTAGTATTGCCCCGTTGCTGCTTGCCGCCGGAAGTACAGGAAGCGGATATATTAGATGTAGTTGTATTTGTCAATGAAAAAGAAACGCAAAGGCAGTTAGATAAGTTGCGCCATCTATTACGGGCCTGCGGTGTCCACAGGGCCCGCAGCTTGCAGGCCAAAACTTCCGACTGATCTATACCCCGTAAATGCTTATAGGCATAGTCATACTAGAGCGCTGTGCCTATGACCACGGCCCTTGCTCATCTGCTTGCAAGAGCCGCGGGGTCTGCGTAAGCCCAGTTGGCGCTAGCCATTGCTCCAGCAGAACCCCTCGGCTCGGGCTATTTGCAAGTCAATGGGTCTGTTCTAAAGGCCCCTAATGCGACAGCCCTATTAGCACTACTTAATACCCCAAACAGGCACCGTCGCCGCGAGGGTCGCTGGCACCGTAACGCACATTGGTGCGGGGGTCGATCATGATCAGCTGCACCGCGCCACCACCGGCCCAGGCATCGACCACTACCAGGTCGTGTCCCAATTCTCGTAGGCGGTCTTGGATGGAGTCGGAAAAGCGGTTCTCTAGCCGTAGGCGCACCGGATGCTTGATGCTCGCCGGATCTGTTCCGGGAATGCTGGTCCAGCGGGGAGCGTTGACGGCTTCGTATACCGACATGCCGAAGTCGATGCAGTTGACGATGATTTGCATATTCCACTGGGGTTGCCCATCGCCACCCGGTGTATTCCCCACTAAGTAGGGGCGACCGTTGTAGGTCACTAAATAGGTATTAAGGGTGTGCATCGTCTTTTTGCCGGGAGCTAGGCAGTTAGGATGTTTAGGATCGAGCACAAAACCCCGTCCAGCCCGGTTATTGAGCAAAATGCCCGTGCCGGGGATGGTAACACCCGAACCAAAGGCTAAAGAAAGACTATGGATAAAGGAAACCGCATTCCCAGCCGCATCGACTACCACAAAGGAGGTGGTGTCGCCGTCCGGGTCGCCGCAATCCACCACGTTAGCCGCCTTGGACGGGTCGATATCCTGCCGACGGCGGGCTGCATAACTGGCGCTGATTAGCTGCTCCACCGGTGTATCCACGAAGCGGGGGTCACCGGCATAGGCCAGCCGATCGGCATAAGCCAGTTTTTTTGCTTCTACCATCAGATGGATGGCTGTTGGGTTGTTTGGTCCTAGGGCAGCCAAATCATAGCCCTCTAATAGGGCCAACTCTTCCAGCATGATCAGACCCTGCGAAGGCGGCGCCGTCTGGTAAACCCTATACCCTCGGTAATCGATACTGAGGGGCTCGTAAATTTCCGATTCATGTTCTGCCAATTCTCGTTGGCCAATCAAGCCGCCGGTGGCTTCCATATGGGCAACGAGCTTTTCTGCCAACTGGCCTTGGTAGAACTCCTCGGCTCCCCCTTGGGCAAATAGTTCAATACTATCGGCATAATCGGGTAGCCGCATAATTTCTCCCGCTTGATAGGTGCTTCCATCTTCCTTTAAGAAGGTCTTGGCGGTTTCCGGGAAGCGGGCTAGCTTTTCACGGTACGTACGGAAATGGTCGGCCAGAATCTCAGAAACGGGGAAACCGTTTCTGGCGTAGTTGACGGCCGGCTCCATGGCTTGGGAGAGCGACCAGGTCCCCCAGCGCTTGAGAGCGGTGGCAAAGGCATGGGGTGAGCCGGGTACCGCCACCGACAGGGGGCCTTCCAACGGCATATATTCGGTATGGCCTTTTTCAGCATAATGTTCTAGGGTTGCGCCGTAGGGGGCGATGCCACTGCCATTTAAGGCTTCTATTTTACCCGTACTAGCATCGTAGTAGATGAGAAAGGTGTCGCCACCCAGTCCGCACATGGAGGGCAACACGCCACTGGTTACCCCAGCGATGGCGATGGCCGCATCCATAGCGTTGCCGCCTCGCCGCAAAACCTCTAAGCCGGCAGCAGTTGCTAAGGGGTGGGCGGTAGCCACCATGCCGCCGGTGCTCATGGTCACGCCCCGTAGTTTTCCAGGACTAGATGCCCAGAGATTGGAATCACCTTTAGTTAGCGTACTCAAACTATTTCCTCCTTCAGCTCTGTTTAGGTAAGCTAATTATTCGCCTATAGCATAACATATTAAGCTGCCCTAATGATTTAGAGCTAAGAAAAGAAAGAATGAGAAAAAATTAACGGTTAATTGGTTAACTTGATTCACTTATTTGCCAAACTATGCTATAGTTTAGCTAGGGTGGTGAAAAAATGAACAAGAAAAATAAAAAGTTCGAGTTAGAACTTGAAAGGACAGCTAAATGTGCGGAGATGTTGAAGATTCTTGGCCATCCGATGCGGTTATGTATCATGCGAGGATTGATTTTTGTGGGGGAGTGTAATGTGAGTCATATGCAAGAATACTTACAAATACCCCAGTCAACCATCTCTCAGCATTTGGCCAAGCTGCGGGCCGCCGGATTGATTGAAGGTGTCCGGGACGGGGTAGAGGTTCATTACCACGTGGTCAGCGAAGAAGCCGAACGCCTAGTACGGTGTCTTTTTTCGTCCTAACATCGAATTATTTTTATATAATGTTGCAGGGCTAGCCCTCGCAGCCAAGAGCTAGCCTGTTCTGTGTTCCTGTTAGTCGCAGTCGGCTGAGGGCCAGCCGGGTAAGGCGGCCAAGCGCCGGGCAACTTGTTCTAGACCGCTGGCATCCTGGTCATTAAAACGGTTCAGTACCGGACTATCCACATCGAGCACACCTAATAATTTGCCTTCCTGATTAATAATAGGTACTACAATTTCCGAACGGGAAGCGGCGTCGCAGGCTATATGGCCAGGGAAGGCTTCCACGTCGGGTACTACGATCGTCTCTCTTCTTTCAGCAGCAGTGCCGCAAACCCCCGAGCCAATGGCAATATGGGTGCAGGCGGGCTTGCCTTGGAAGGGTCCCAGGACCAGTTCATCCTGTTTGTATAAATAGAAGCCGACCCAGTTGATTTGGGTTAGTTGATGGCCCAGGAGGGCGGCGGCGTTACACATGTTGGCCAGCCAATCGGGTTCGTCGGCCACTAGGTTTTCCAAGAGGTGCAGAAGAGCCTTATAAAACATGGCCTTATCATCGGTTTGAATTTTTTTAGCACGATACATATGTTTTCCCCCTTCGCGATTCATCCTTTATTATGTTTATTGACCGAAGGTCCCTTTTCCTGTCGTCGGGCCGAGAAACTTTTGGATAATACGCGCGTAGGAGTAATCATAGAGGGGGGAAGTAAAGTGGCAATTGTTGGACGTATAGGCGGAGGCATTGGTGGGCGCGATATAAATTGCAGTTATCAGAACGGTAGCATCCAGGGTAGGATAGGCGGTGCTATTTTCGGTTGGGATGTTTCTTTAGATATTGCCGGCTCCTCGGTGGCGGGGCGCATGGGCGGGCTGGTAGCAGGGCGGGATATCGTGGCCACGCTGTGGGATCAGCAAGTACAAGGACGGATTGGTGGCGTTGTGAACGGTATAGACGTACAGCTGCAGCTTAATGGCACCCATATTTTTGGTCGCTGTGGCGGCGATATCTTTGGTTTTGATTGCCATCTGAACTTTGATCAACAGGGGCAACTGACGGGTCGCCTAGGGGGCGATGTATTCGGTAAGGATGTATACATGCGGTTACGCCCGGGAATTAACCCGCTTATAGGGGCCCTATTGGCCTGTGCCGTTTATTACTTCATACAAATTCAAAGTCGAAGAAGTTCTAACAGCGGTGGCGGCAGTTCTGGTCGCTAACAAAAAGCCGTATTTGCTCTTTTGGCAAATACGGCTTTTGTGTTAGCATGCTGTTGTTAACGCAGTACCCGCTTAGATAGGGCGTACTTGGCCCTTAGATAAGCGTTAGATAGCGAATCGACAGTAACACCTTTGCGTGGGAAAGCATGGATAATGCGGTTGTTACCCACGTAGATGCCCACATGCGAAATTCCTCTCTTGTAGGTATTTTTGAAGAATACCAGATCACCAACAACCAGCTTGCCCTTGCTGATGGTGGTTCCTACTCGTGACTGGGCTGCTGCCGTACGTGGTAGGTAAATTCCGTGTTGACGGAAAACATAACGTACAAAGCCGGAGCAGTCGAAGTAGCGCGGACCGGTGGCGCCAAAGACATAAGGTCGACCGCGATACTGGTAGGCTGTTCGAACTACTGCTTGTCGTCGGCTAGTTGCGGTGGCAGCAAATGCGGAGCTGCTAGGCAGCATAGTAAAAACAACGGCTAATAATAATACAATAGAACATAGCTTTACAGAAAACTTCATCAATCGTTTCATTATTTTGTACCCCTTTCTGTTGCTACAGAAAGCGGCAACAAACCTTCTCTATTACCAAGTGATATGCCCAGCACGATGTGATTTCTCTATACCCGCATTATAGCGCGCTACTTTTGAGCTGGCTAGCGGCAATGTCTGGTACCAGTGGGTTGTATCGTCCGCCGGAGCAGGAGCAAAGGCCGTATATGTCGAATACTTCCCTGGGTTTAGTATTTCTGTTGGCAAAATTTTATTACGCTAGGAGGTCGAGTCCTTTGCCAAACAAAGAGTTGTTGTTAATTCCTGGTCCCACACCGGTTACCGATGAGATTAGGGCTGCCTTAGCGGCGGAAACCTTGTCCCATACGGACCCGCGCTTTGTGCGTAAAGTGGAGCATAGCTTAGAAATGACCCGTGACCTATTGGGTTGCCATGAGGGTGAAGTTTTCATTATTGCCGGTACTGGCACCCTGGCTATGGAGATGGCCCTCGTCAATACGGTGGCACCCGGAGAGCGCATTTTGGTGCTCAGCCAAGGGTTCTTCGGCGATCGCTATGAGTCCCTAGCCAAGAGCTTGGGGATCGAGGTGGATGTGCTGCGCAGTGAATGGGGACAACGTATCTGCCCCGACTTGGTGAAAGAACAACTGGAAAAACAGACTTACAAGGCGGTCACCGTGACCCATGTGGACACTTCCACCGGCGTGGAGGCCGATTTGGAAACCTTGGTGCCGTTGGTTAAGCAGCACGGGGCGTTGTCTATTCTGGATGGTGTATGTGCCACGGCTGCTGTGGAAGAAGATATGAGTAAGGCCTATGGGGACAATCCCGACTATAAGCTGGACGTGGTTCTTACCGGCAGTCAGAAGGCTATTGGTGTGCCTCCCGGCTTGTTAATCCTCGGCTTTAGCCCGCAGGCACTAGCTGCCCGGGAAGCCATGGAGCGCATCCCCGCCTACTACGGCGATAGCAAGAACTGGCTACCTATTATGCACAACCCGGGCAAGTACTTCGCCACGCCGGCGGTCAACATGGTCTATGCCTACGAGGTGGGCTTAGAAACGATTATGAATGAAGGTTTGGAAGCGCGCTACCAGCGTCATCGGGCTTTGGGCCGGGCCGTGCGGGCAGCCTTAGCCACCTTTGGTATGAAGGCCTTTGCCGATGAAGCTGTGGCAGCACCTACCCTTTCCTGCATCCTGTATCCGGAGGGGGTAGAAGATGGGGCTTTCCGCAGCGCCTTGGCCCAGCAGGGTGTGGTAGTGGCCGGTGCCCTGGGCAGTTTGGCTGGTAAAGCCTTCCGTATTGGACACATGGGCAACACCACTTTAGACGACTTTAAGCGGGCACTGCAGGCTATGGCTAAGGTGCTGAATGACATGGGCAAGGAGGCGGACGCGAACCAGGCTATCGAGGTGTTGGAGCAGGTTTATCGTGTGAATTTAGAATAAGGGGGAAGGATGAGTGTTT
>JAAYGE010000212.1 GCA_012727835.1 Bacillota bacterium | reverse complement strand
GTGCTGGCCAAGCTTAAACTGGGCACGGCCACTGAAATAGCCGCTCTCGCTCCCGCCAATTTGGAATTGACCTTTGACGATAGCAACCATACCGTACTGCGGGTCTATTTGGCACCGGTGCAGAGCCATAGCGAGCAGCTGAGCGGTGTGGTTATGGTGCTACAAGATATGACGGAACAGTCCAAACTGGATCAAATGCGGCAGGATTTTGTGGCCAACGTATCCCACGAGCTGCGCACTCCCTTGACCACCATCAAGAGTTACGTGGAAACCCTTTTGGATGGGGCTCTGGCCGATAAGGATTTGACTGCCCGTTTCCTCGATGTGGTTAATGAAGAAACCGACCGCATGACCCGTTTAGTGCGGGATCTGTTAACCCTGTCCACCTTGGACAACCAGAAGGCCCATCAAAAACAGCCGATCTTTTTAGACGAGCTAACCTTAGATGTGGCCAACAAAATGGCAGTGGCAGCTCAACAAAAGGGACTGCACTTGGGCATCTCCCTGCCCGAAGAAGTGCCTCCCGTGTTGGCCAACAGCGATGAAATCGAGCAAGTGCTGATCACCGTCGTTTCTAACGCCATTAAGTTCACGCCGGCGGGGGGCGAGGTAATGCTCACCATGCAAGTGGATGCGGAAAAAGTGGTGATCCTGGTGCGCGATACGGGTATCGGTATTCCCGCCGCCGACTTGCCCCGCATCTTCGAGCGTTTTTACCGGGTTGATAAGGCCCGTTCGCGGGAAATGGGCGGGACCGGCTTGGGCTTGGCCATCGCCCATCAGATTATTGAAGGGCATGGCGGCCGCATGTGGGCCGAGAGTGAGCTGGGCCAGGGAACGGTGATCGGCTTTTCTTTGCCGATAGCATCGGCTAGAAAGGAGGCGGCCAATGCTTGAGCGTTGTAAGACCCTGCTTCTGCTGGTGCTGATCGCTATTTGTATACGCTTTACCGGTCTCTATTTTGCTCGGGTCCATGCCTCCACGCCTTTATTTATCGCCGCCGGGGAAGCCCCGCCCCCGGCGGAGCTCCCCGAACAGGTAATCCCCGAGTCCTATATCGACCTCTTCAGTCCCCACTATATTCTCGTTCACAATCGGGGGCAGCACTATCGCCTCAGTGCCAACGAGAACGAATATGCTCGCTTGTGGGAGGCGCTGAAAGGGGCCATCGATACGGTAAAGAATTGGAATGAATCCACCAGTGCCGAATTACAAGCGGTGCCCTTAAACGAGTGGCAGCACCAAATTGCCTATAGTTACGAATATCGTTTTGCCGGCCCGGCCCAGCTCCATTACTGGTGGCTGACCGCCAGCAAAGCCACAATGCAGAAGTTTCCCGAAGGCATTTATTTTAACCGCCTGTTGATACCCTTAAATAGCAACAGCTTCTATCTGCAAAATACCTACACGGGAGAGCGGTGGAAGTGGCAATGGTCGACGGAGGCTAATCGGGCCCTTTTCCCCACGCCTGACGGTCTAGACTTAAGCGAAACCCAACGGGTGCGGGAAGTGAAGTTGGCTTCTGGTCTGAATGGGGTGCCCGGTAGCCAAATCTATGCCCCTGCCAATGCAATTGAGTTGCCCGATGTTTTAGCCACTCCTCCGATTACCGATTCCAACAAGGACGCCATCGTCAAGCGTTTCTTTAGTATCTTGCCGCGCATGCACAAGACCGAAACTCCCGGCGGCGGGCGCGTGGTTGAAACCTATATTACCGCCCGTCAGCAGGTGTTGACTTTGCAAAATAGTGGCCTGCTGACCTATAGTGAAATACCGGCCCAGTTGGCGCCCGACGCCCCCAGCGGCACCACGGTAGAGCAGTTTGAGCAAGTCTTCAATTTCGTCTTGGGGCGGGGCGGAGGGTGGCCCAAAGGCACCATCGCCGCCGGCATGGAGCCAATAGCTGCCGACGATCGCACTGGTTACCGCTTCGACTTTATGCAGCTCTACAACGGTTTGCCGGTCCTCGACTTCGAACCCACCCTGACCATAGAAGTGGTCCCCGGCGGGGTAAGGAATTATCAGCGGTTGTGTTATAACATTATTCAACCGGGCTATTTTCAGTTTGAGGTGCGTAGCATTGAAAGTGCCTTAGACCGGGCCCAAACGGCTCTGGCGGGCCGTAGAATAAGCGATATTTATTTGGCCTACTACCAAAGACCAGCGTTCCTAACAGAGGCGGCTCCCTTCCATTCGGAGCCCATGTATCTCTACCCGGTATGGGCTATCGAATTGGAAAATGGTGAGCGTCTCTATGTTCATGCCTACAAGCTGCTTAATGACCCGGGGCTTATCCAGCGGCCCTAAAGGGGGTAGAGCCTGATGGATTGGCCTAAAGCCAAAAACGTGCTTATTATTGCTTTTTTACTATTAGACCTTTATTTAGCCTACCTTTTGTTCTATGTGCCGGGGGTAGGGGCTATGCAAACCACCCTTACTGATGAGGACCTGGAGGCTTTGATAGTGCTGGGCAAGCATTTTAATGTGGACTTAGCCACCCGGCCCCAGCCCATGTCGGTGCGCCCGCTGCCCCTTTTGGACATAGATAAGGTGAGCCTAGATAAGACTCTGGCTACCAATTTGGCAACCCGGTGGTTGGGTGCTGAGGCGCAGGGAGCAACCCAAGAAGATGGACTATTATTTACTGCTGGTACAAAAAAAATATCCTTTAGCCAAGATAACCCCTATTTCTTTACCCTAGAATATGCGGATACCACTCCGCCACCCAGCCAGGAAGATTATAGTATCCAAGAGGCTATGGCCGACGCCCAAAATTTCCTGACCGAGCATTTGGGTGGGGCGGTTCTACAGGATTACAAAGTGAACATGGCGGTGGCAACGCCCGCTAGTGCAGGTAGCTATGTGATTGAAATTAGTCGCTCCAATAAAGGGATACCAATTTTCTTGGATTCCTATCGTCTGGTCGTAAACAATGGCCTCGTTACGGCCTTTACCGCCAAACAGGCGGCCATTGGTGAGGCCCAGCGCACCTCCTTACCTCTAGTTTCTGCCGAGCAGGTGGTGCGGCGCTATTTGGCCCGTTTGGGCGTGCCGCAAGAGGAAGAGATCACCATTCTGGATTTAAGCTTGGGTTATGGCGTGGGCGTGGAGACCGGCGAGCGGCAGGAAATTGAACCGGTTTGGCGCTTCTATCTGGCAGGTGCCGAAGAGAGCGAAATTTTCATCCCGGCAGCCCAAGTTTATTGGGAGCGCCCCGGCAATTAATTTTTCAACGAGGCCGCAATCCATTTGGGCAACTTCCCTTGACGGTATTCCGAAGCCATGCTATAATAGGCTGTGCCGCTGGGGATTGGTCTAATGGCAGGACGACTGACTCTGGATCAGTTAGTGGTGGTTCGAATCCACCATCCCCAGCCAATCTCTTTTATATTTTTATTTTCGTGGCGCATTAGTCTAGTGGTTAGGACGCCGCCCTCTCAAGGCGGTAGCACGGGTTCGAATCCCGTATGCGCTACCAACTTCTAAAAACAAAGCCGACTGTTATAGTCGGCTTTTTGTTTTATATGGTTAGCAATAACCCATAATGTTATAATAACTAGAAGAAAATGATCATGGAGGTGTGCAGGTTGAACGATATGTACCAGCAACCCTACTTTGATAATGATAATAATCAAAAGCGTGGACATGGTTTTGGCTATACGGCTTTAGCTATCGTGGCTTTAGCCAGTGCCCTCCTGGGCGGCATCATAGCCAGTTATATCGCTCCCACCTACCTGTTTGGTAAACTACTACCCTGGCCTAACAATAACAATACCCAACAGCCCGGATATCAACTGCCCATCGCCGGTGGTGATGATCCGGCCGAGTTGGCCGCCGCCGGCGTCGTAGCCGAAGTGGCTGCTAAAGTTGGCCCTGCCGTCATCGGCATCACCAACCGCTATGTGGTGCAGAGCTTTTTCCGGGCTTATGAAAATCAAGCTGTAGGCTCGGGTATCATTATAGATGCTAACGGATATATCGTCACTAACAACCATGTGGTAGCCGACTCTAGAGAATTAACCGTAACTCTGGCCCCCGGTGTAGACACACCGGCCACCCTAGTGGGCCGCGACCCGGTCACCGACCTGGCCGTTATCAAGATTGATCCTAATAGTTTACCTGCCGAGTATCGCAATTTGACAGTAGCCCAGTTTGGCGATTCGGATAAGGTGCGGGTGGGTGAATTGGCCATTGCCATCGGTAATCCGCTGGGCCTCCAGTTCCAACGCTCCACTTCCGCCGGCATCATCAGCGGCTTGGATCGGGACTTGCAGATGGAAGGCATGCAGCTCAAACTGCTGCAGACCGACGCCGCCATCAACTCGGGTAACAGCGGTGGCGCCCTGTGTGATAAGAATGGATATGTAATCGGTATCAACCAGGCTAAAATTAAGCTGGAAGGCGTAGAAGGTATGGGTTTTGCCATTCCCAGCAATGTGGCCAAGCCTATAATCGAGCAGCTGATTCAGAACGGTAAAGTGGTCCGGCCTTTCCTAGGCGTTACCATCGGTGCGGTAATTACCCCGCAGCTCAACTCCATTTACAAACTGGGCACCGATTATGGTTTGTATATAGAGAGCGTCAGCCCCTTGAGCCCCGCCTCCATGGCAGGCATCAAAGCCCGCGATATCCTTATCAAGCTGGCCGGTGAGGAAGTACGCACCTTCAACGAAATGCAACAGGTTCTCTACTCCAAAGAGGTAGGCGAAGAAATCGACGTGGTCGTGGTGCGTAATGGTAAAGAAATGACCATGAAGGTCAAGCTGGTGGCCGCACCCTAGTCGTCATGCGGATAACCATTATTGCTGTCGGTAGTTTGCGGGAGAAATATTGGCGTCAAGCCGCCCTCGAATACGAGCGGCGGCTTGCGCCCTATGTACGCCTGCGCATACAGGAGATCGCTCCCGAAAGGGTGCGGGACGAAAACTCTCCCGCTCAGATTGCCCAAGCCTTGCAAAAGGAAGGGGAAAAAATACGCAAAGCTTTACCCCAAGACCACACCCTTGTCGCCCTCGATGTTAAAGGGCGCACCATGTCTTCCCCCGAATTGGCCCAGTGGCTGGAACGGGAGGCGACTTACGGCCGCGGCAAAGTGGCTCTGCTCATCGGTGGTTCCTACGGTTTAGAACCGGACCTATTGGCTGCTGCCGACCTGAGACTGTCCTTTTCCGCCTTTACCTTTCCCCATCAGCTGATGCGCATAATTTTGCTGGAGCAACTTTACCGAGCCATGAAAATTCAACGGGGCGAGGCTTATCATAAGTAATACTACTACCTGCAAAGGGGTGAAGACACATTTACATACGAGCCATCCTTGGCCTGGTGGTCATCATTCTGGGTGGCGCTTCCCTTTCCTTGGCTATCTTTTATCCCAAGCGAGCTAGAGAGCGCATCCAGAAGGACAAAACCATTAAGAATAAACGCCGGGTGATCCGCTTCTTGCGAACCAAATTGGCCTTCAACGGTTCCCTGCTCATACTCTTAGGAGTGATGTTGTGGACCCGTTGGGTCCCCGAATATGTGATAGGAATTGTGGCCTCGATTCTGGTCCTTTACAGTTATTACACTGAACGTAAACAGAGGCGAGGTAAACAATAAGAAGTATTAACGTAAGTGCTGTTGGATTTTACGACAGCACTTTTCTTTACTTGTTTTGTGGTATAAATTATCTAAGATGAAGGAAGTAGCAACCAATTCAACGAAAAATTAGCTACTCGCAGGAGGTACTATGAAGGCCCGTCGATCTATACAAATGGTAATTGTCCTGTCCCTTACTGTTACTTTGTTAGCCTGTTCCCCGGTTCCTGTTGAGCTGGCTGATGTCGCCGGTTATAGTTTGCGCTTGCTCGTTGTTCGGGCCGATAGTGAAGATTATCTAGAGCCCTTTCAGCATTTGTTAAACACCATGCACGCTAACGTTACGGTTGAGCCTATACATATTGGTGAACTGCAGGCTAAGCATCTAATTGGGGTTGATGCGGTTTATCCCGACCCTAGCATAATCGATGCTGACGGATGGCAGGCCGAAGCCTTTACCAAGTTAATGCGCGATTATGTGGCTGGGGGAGGGCATCTCTTTCTGGAAGCACCTTTTATAGATCAGCTCCCTACCGATTTATTAGGAGTGGCAGAGTGGGTATCCGTAGATACCCGGGAGCCCAATTTCTCTTATCCAGCCGTTTCTTATGACTACATTGATATGCAAGCGGTCTACCGCGAATTTATCCAAGGCCTACGCCAATTACAGGTGTTACCTCGGGAGCAAATTATACCCCAGCGAGCAGCTGAGTTAAGTACGGCCCTATCTTTAGTTGATATAAATGGGGCTTCCCTGCTAGCTGTGAACAGCTATGAGGCCGGTACAGTCACTTGGGCCGATGGGCTATTGCCAAATCGCGATTATATTTCCCGCCTTGATTTCGTTCCCAGTAATGCGGAGCAACCCTATTTTCATTACGGTTACACCACAGCCAATTGGTTGTTTCGCAGTAAGTATCTCAATTTTGTTGCCAAACAGAAGTACGGTTTTGCTTTGGAAAAAGTTCTAGGTGCTTACCACCGACCGGCCGTTGCTTGGCAAAACCATTTTGAAGTGCTGTCGGCTTTCGCCCGCCAAGATATAAAGAGTTTTACCGAGCTTTTGCGCGATTACCGTCAAGTGCCCACCTTTTCTCTCATACGAGGTACCTTTAACTGGTCCTATTGGGCTCCTAGTATCTCTTGGCTGCCTAATATAGGTAGCGATACCGCCCCCAAATACCAGGGGATGCTGGCCGATAGCTTCTACGGCACCGGTCAGCGCCTAATGAAGCAGGATGGCACCCATCTTGACTTGGGCCGCTACCAGGGGGCGGCATCGCTCCTAGGCACCCTGCAGAATCCGGCCCGCGCCTATCCCTGTGTGGCTGATTTAAACGGCGATGGGCGCCTTGACCTACTGGTAGGTACACCGGCAGGGGAAGTTTACTACTTTCCTAATCAAGCAGCAGACGGTAAACCGGTTCTGCAACAACAAATGGCTCTAATTAGCAGCACTGATACAGTATCCACCGCCTTTGCTGCTCCCACCGTGGGCGACTTAACCGGTGACAACCTCCATGATTTAGTAGTCGGCAATAAGCAAGGGCAGTTGCTCATCTATCACAACCAGGGCACCAGTACCGAGCCCAAATTTACACTTAAGCGCAGGCTAAACCTAGGGCTGGGTGAATATACTGCCCCCTATCTGGTCGATTGGGACGAAGACGGCCTATTCGATCTGGTAGTGGGGGTGGCCGACGGCTCCCTGTATTGGCTTCCAGGCCAGCCGGGTTCAGACGGCATAACCTTTGGTGATCCCCAGTTAATTCTGGCTACCGGCCTCAAATGGGCCGCCCCTTGTGTTGCCGATTGGGACAACGATGGTCTCTTGGATCTACTGGTTGGCTCCTACAATGGGCAAGTGGCTCTTTTCCAGCAGGAAAATGGTAATTGGGTTCGGCAAGATAACCTACAAGGTGAAAATCGCAACTTCTTTGGTAATAATAACCTTAATAT
>JAAYGE010000211.1 GCA_012727835.1 Bacillota bacterium | reverse complement strand
GTATGAGACGTGTCAAAGTGGTTTTCCCAGCCCCGCTGGGACCCACGATGAAAACGAATTCGCCTTTATTGACTTTTAAGTCAACATCCCGTAAAGCCACTACTCCGTTTCCATAAATCTTTGATACGGCATAGAGCTCGAGCATGCTAACCCACCTTCTTTCTTGCATCTAAGCCACTAAATGCTGTCAATTTTTTGTCATGCTCCTAGCCCTCTGCCCTCGAGGCAGCTGCCAGGAAAACGCCTGTTCTATTCCTGCACTCTCGCAACTTCGACATAACTAGCTACAATTCCTTGTTTTACGCAACGATTTTTGTTGCTTTTTATAGGAAGCCGTCGTCACCCACCGACTTCTGGTTACTAGGGAAATATGTTAGAATAAGCTAACGTAGCTTTGAGTGCCTACCGGGGGCGAGTGGTGGTAACACTAATGAGAACAAGGTCGTGAAAAGAAAATGAAGAGAAAGAGGAAAGTTTTGATCGTGGCAAATGCCACAAAAGTACAAGTGATCCCTTTGGGATGAATCGGCGAGATCGGCAAGAATATGTTCGCCGTCGAATGTCGCAACGACATTATAGTAATTGATGCGGGTCTCAAATTTCCGGAAGACGAAATGCTCGGCATTGATTTCGTCATCCCCAATATTTCTTATCTAGTGGAAAACAAGAAGAAGATACGCGGTATCGTTCTCACCCACGGACATGAAGACCATATTGGGGCGGTCCCCTTTGTTCTGAAAGAAATAGATGTGCCGGTTTATGGGGCACGCCTCACCCTGGGAATTTTGCAGAACAACCTGGAAGAACACCAGCTGACAGCCAAGCTGTGGGAAGTGAAGGCGGGAGACCACATTTCCTTAGGCCGACATTTCAAAGTGCGCTTTATCCATATGAACCATAGCATTCCTGATAGCGTGGCGCTGGCCATCGAAACGCCTCTGGGCGTAATTATCCATAGTGGCGACTTTAAGTTCGACCAAACGCCAGTGGATGGCCGGGTTGCCGACTATCAAACCCTGGCCGAATACGGCAAGAATGGGGTCTTGGCCCTATTTTGCGACTCCACCAACGCCCACCGGCCCGGGTACACCCAATCGGAACGGATTGTCGGTCGCACCTTTGACGAGATCTTTAATAAAACGCGGGATCGGATCATCATGGCTTCCTTCGCCTCCAATATTCACCGCATTCAGCAAGCCTTCGATGTGGCCCGTGATTATGGCCGCAAGGTGACGGTCGTTGGTCGCAGTTTGATCAACAATATACGCATCAGCTCAGAGCTGGGATATCTGCAATTTCCTGAAGACATCTATTTAGAACCGGAAGAAATCACTAAGCTGCCGGCTCATAAGATTCTGGTCCTTTCCACCGGTAGCCAAGGAGAGCCGTTGTCGGGCTTAACCCGTATGGCGCAACAGAGTCATAATTTCATTAACGTTGTGCCGGGAGACACGGTGATTCTCTCGTCCACGCCGGTGCCCGGCAATGATAAGCTGGTCAACCGGGTTATCGATGGCTTAGCCCGCGCCGGTGCCCATGTGATTGCCCAAGGCACCGCCGATGTGCACGTGTCGGGCCATGCCAGCCAAGAGGAACTCAAGCTACTGATGAACTTGGTACGCCCCCGTTATGTGGTGCCCTTCCACGGGGAGTATCGCCACCTGACGGCCTGCACCGCCCTGGCGGAGGAAGTGGGTGTGCCCCGGGAGAATGTGTTTACGCTGACTAACGGTGAAATTCTAGAGTTTGATGCCCGTGGCGCCCGCATTGCCGGACGGGTACAGGCCGGTATAGTATTGGTGGATGGCCTGGGCATTGGCGATGTGGGGAATGTGGTATTGCGCGACCGGCAACAGCTGTCGCTAGACGGGGTGCTGGTGGTGGTAGTAACCATCGACAAGAACTCCCGCACCATTAAAGCCGGCCCCGACATCATCACCCGCGGTTTTGTCTATGTGCGCGAAGCGGAAGACCTGATTGCCCAAGCGGAGGAACAGGTGCGCATCAGCCTGGAAAATTGCCTGCGGGGTGAAATCACCGAGTGGTCGGCCCTCAAGTCGGCGGCTAGAGACGTTTTGGGCAGCTTCCTCTATGAGCGCACCAAGCGTCGGCCTATGATTCTGCCGATTATCATGGAGATTTAATCTCCGGTCAGCGGGCGCCCTGTACAAAACTGGGGCGACCACCGGGCGCCCCCTACAGATATTCCTCAAGCGTGGTGGATTACCCCATTTACTCTGCTTACGAATACACTAACTGCGCCCGCAGGAGATGCAGCCCCTTTATCCCTACCGAGCAAGGCACAAAAAAAGCGCCCCAGCGGCGCTTTTTTTATGCCTTGCGACTGCTATTTAGCAGTAGGCCTATACCGATAACGATCAAAAGCACGGGCCAGTAGGGCCTTATATAGCGGACTATGCGATACCAATTTACGTACCTATCGATCAGCATATAGCTACCAATACCGATAAGAATGTAGGCCAGCAGAGCCTGGGTATTGCTGCGCATTGAGGCGGACTTGGACTTGGGTTCCCCATCTGTCCCCGTGTCCACCGTAGTGGCATCATAAAAGGTTCCATCATCGCCGGTGGGTTGCCAGCGGCCATTTTTTAACCCCTTTTCGGGCATGACAATGGCCGCTATCAGATAGGCAAAGAGACCGCTGCCACCCATGAATGTCAAAATGACAAAGGCTAAGCGAATGAGGGTGGCATCAACGCCCAAATACTCGGCCAAACCGGCACAACCGCCGGCTATCATAGCCTCATCGCTCTTTTTATAAAGCCGCTTACTCAATCTCCCTTCCCCTCCTTCTTAGCTCTCCAACGTTGGCATAAAACCGCCCAAACGAAGCGGGGCAAAGCTAAAGTACGACGCCAACGGCTGGGTTGCTGCCATAGACGGAATAACCATTCCAGACCTAAACGCTGCATCCACAGGGGGGCCCGCCTTACCCGACCGGCCAGAACATCGAAGGTTCCCCCCACGCCAATCCCCACCTTGGCGCCCGTTCAACCCAGATGGTCATGCAGCCATTTATCCTGCTTAGGCGCTCCCAAAGCCACCAAGAGAATATCTGCCTCGCTGAGCCGGATACTTTCAATGATCGTTTCATTTTCCTCCGGGTCGAAATAGCCGTGATGGCTACCCACAATCTGCAAGCCGGGATACAACACTTCCAGCCGCTCCTTCGCTGCGGCTAACACCTCCGGTTTAGCACCGAACAGGTAAAAACGCCAGCCGGCCCGCGCACCGTATTGGGCCAGACTATGGACCAAATCCACACCAGCCACCCTTTCGGGCAAAGGTTGGCCTAAAATACGGGCTGCCAGTAACACCCCCATGCCATCGGCTGTAACCAGCGCCGCATCATGCAGGGTGAGAAAGAGGCCCGGATCGTTTTGAGCCGCATACAGAATCTCCGCGTTGGCCGTTACCACTTGGCAGGGCTGCCCTTGAGCAATATAGTCGGCTATCCGCTCTACCGCCGTTTCCATGGTGAGATTGTCCACTGGGCAACCTAGTATATCGATGCGCTGTTTCATCCTATTTTACCTGCGGCCAAATTATGGGCGATAATCGCATTTTCAGCGGCTAAATTGCGGAGTTCCTGCAAACTGACGGCCAAATCCTGCTTAATTTCTGCCCGCCGCTGGTAGGCATCCAGCACCAGCTGGTAGAGGCGCTCGGCCTGCAAAGCGTCGGTGGTTCCGGCCAGTGGTTGCCCCACGCTCTGCAAGAAGCCGTCCACCTTCGGATCGTAACTGATGCCCACCAACGGACGCTTACAGACGGCTCCCATGATCAGCGCATGCAGGCGCATGGCCACCACCACTTCCGCCTGCGACAGCTGGGTCAGCAGCTGGGAGAAATCTGGCGGCTGGGCCAGACAACAGGCCCCCGGGCCTATGGCCTGGGCCAATTCTTCGGAAACGGCTAAGTCCCGGCCATAGTGGAAGGGGATGAGTAAAATAGTAAAGCCTTCCTGCACCAGGCGGCGACAGGCTAAGGTCATCTGTTGCAAATAGTTGTGCTGGCTGGGCCACTGGCGCACCGCCACCACTATGGTCTTTTCCTTAGGCGGCTGGGGCGCTAGCTCTAACAAGAGCACCGGATCAGCGGTTAGTTTTATGGGCGGCTTGCGTACCCCTAAATCCTGCAACAATTGTAGCGAAGGCTCATCTCTAACTGTAATGTAGTCTACTCTCTCTAATACGTATCGGGCCAACTTTTTGTTTCGAGGCTCTTTTATAGGGCCAATACTATTGGCATAAACCATGGTTCTACAACCGGACCAGCGGGCCAAAGTCAAGAGCCCCAAGTAATAAAGCAATGAGCGGCTACTAGTGGCATCCTGGAGTAAGCCACCACCGCCACTAATAAACAAATCCGCATTTCGAAAAGCCTTCAGTACATCCCTCAGGCTGGTACGGTGCACTGCTTTCACCTTATGCTCGGCTGTTGTCTGGTGCGGCTGGGCGGAAAAGACGGTTATCTCGGCCTGCGGGTCTTGCTGCTGCAAAGAATCGATAATCGCCTGCAAGATAGCTTCATCGCCAGCGTTGCCGAACCCGTAGTAACCCGAAATTATATATCTACTCATCGCCAACCCACCTTAAACGGAAATAGAAATGTACAACCATCAGAGCTATTAACCCTAGCACCAGGCCTAGTCCCAGCCCCACCCCAGTTCTAATTAAGCTGAGCACAATCGGATGATGGAGATGTTCAAAAGTATTAACCACAGAGAGAACCCCGATAAAGCCGATCAGGAATAGGGTGCCCCCATATAGGGGTTCATCTCGCCGCCAGAGATAGATACCGATTAGTAGCAAGGGGAAACCCAAGAATTCTTTAGTGCGTGGTCGTGCCCAAAGTTTCTGGAACAGGAAGTCGCGAAAAGCCATTTCCCAATCGGGCACAGGAATCAGAGTTGCATTGCCCGAACGGTTCAAGAGCACAAAAACGGCCACTGCCACCGCCAAAGCGCCCAGCACCGCGATCTGCCGGGTGCGACGCTTATTCCAATACTTTTGGGGTCTCTGGCGTACATCCCGGTAAACAAAGTAGCCAATATGCAATGCGGCAAAACCCAAGGGCAACATATAGGCCAGTTTGACGCCCTTAAATTGAAGAAGGTTTAACTGGAATATGGGCAGCGCTAAGAAGGCATGCACCGATAATCCACCCACCACGGCACAAAGAATCAAAATGGCAAAGTCGAGAAGCACCACACCTATGCTAGAAGCCGGCTTATCCTTTACCCGACGCCACCAATAGGCAAAGCCGGCTGTGGGGTAAAAGACGGCGGCCCCTAAAGAAAGCAATTGCCGCAGAAAGGTGGGGCTAAACAGGTACCTGCCTAAGAAGACTCCAGCGAGAGCCCCCACCGGAGGCACCAGATAAAGGATAGTCGGTAACTTTGAACCGAAAGTGTAATAGGCAACTAGTGATACGGCGGCTCCTAAGGCAACTGCCATACCCCAAAGGGCCCAGCCCAGCTGGGGAAAGAGTGGCCTTGGCTCAGGCAAAGGCCCGATGGA
This sequence comes from Bacillota bacterium, assembly GCA_012727835.1. The sequence continues at coordinate 1,653 of JAAYGE010000211.1, read as the reverse complement.
ATGTCCATCGGCTAGGATGGCAGCTTGAATCTGTTGGGCCCGAGACAAGTTGAGATCGGCCGACTCTTCTAACATTAAGCGAATCACCGCCAAATCCACCTGACGTTCTAGAACCGAAATGGCAAACTCATTGTAAAAACGGTTGGTGTCACGCGGTTGCCGATCATAGACGCGCCTGGCCCGGCCCAGCACATAGTCGGCCCGATTAGCATAGGAGCTGGTATAAACGAACTCTAATAAACCAAAGGGAATGCCGGGAAAACGAGCATCTATCACGGAGATTTCATCGGGGAAGAGGTTAAAGGAAAAAACTACACCATCGGGCATATAATCGTTTGTCTTCCATTCTTCCCAGTTTTCTTCATTAACGACTGCTATCACTTGCACTCCGGGAGGCAAAAGGGGCAACTCATCTAGGGAGCGAATAAAGACAGCCCCCACTCCCGATTCGAGCAGGCCCTCCCACAGGCGATCGCGGTCATCTCCGAACTCTTCTACTTGCCAAGCGTCGACCACGAGAGTAACAGGGCGCTTGAGGGGCTCGATAGCGGCTTTTAGGCTCAGCTGCTGTGACGCTGCTATCACACCTACCAAGACAAGCACCAGTAAAAGGTGCTCTATTTTTTTCATTTGGCCTTTCCTCCTTTATGCCCGTCTGGACAGCCGAACTGCTTTCTCACCTGTTCATACACTGCCATTACCTGCCGCACAACTACTGGCATCGAATAGGTGCCAATTACCAGTTCGCGAATCTTTTTAGCCTCTTGAAAGGCCTCATCGGGAGCATCGAGGGCCTTCTTCAGCTCGCTGACCAGAGTTCTTGCAGTCGACGGTTGTGTTGCTCCGCGAGCGCTAAAATTACGGCTGGCGGCGGCAGCAAAATTGGCCTCCGTCAGCAGTCCTTGATTACCATATTCGCTGGCTACAATCAGTGGTTTTCCGCTACTCATAGCCTCTAAAGCTACTCGGCCGACACCGATAACTAGCCCGAATTCGGCCATTAGCCGGTCCACATCGCCCCTACCACCTAAAATGGTGCAAATGGAACGCCCCACTCGACGGCACAAAAGGTCGCCCAGTTGCTTTACCTCCGCCAATCGATCCCCTTCGCCCACTATAGTTAAGTGTAGCCGAGGGTAATTTCCCGCGAGAGAAGCTATAGCTTCCAGAGCAGTAAGGGCCACCCCGCCCCGCTCACCACTGAGACGACTAATATATAGAACCTGCTGTACATCCACCGGCCCCGAGGGTTTAAAACGGGTAACATCTATGCCATTAGGAATAACCGTTACTTGCGAGGACGGGAATCCAAAACGGGTAACTAAATGCTCCCGCACATCTTCGCTAACGGCAATGGTGTGCAAGCCTGAACTAGTAAACAGTCTAAAAAACCAGTGGCTATTATACAACCCATGGTAGGTAGTCAAAAACGGCACACCAGTCATCCGCATAACCCGCTCAGCTACCCAGGCGGGAATGCGGGCATGGGCATGCATAAGTTCAATTTGTTCTGCCTGCACTAGCCGTTTTATCTGGCCAATGCTACGCAGTATGCTCAGCGGGTTTCGGGTATGCAAGGCGACGCGATGGTGAACTATGCCTGCTTCCCTCAATTCGGAAACTAGGCGCCCCCCGTTAGAGGCCACTTGCACC
>JAAYGE010000210.1 GCA_012727835.1 Bacillota bacterium | reverse complement strand
TGGGCTATTTAGCAATCGGTGTGGCCATGCTGGCCGAAGGGCTTACTTTACCCTGTCCCGCCCTGATCGTCTTGCTCATGGCTGGAGCTGCTTGCGCTGCTCACAAAATGGACTTTTGGCTGGCGGCCTTTATTGCCTCCACCTCTTACACCCTGGGGGCTTTAGTGCCCTACTATATCGGATATAACCTGCCCCGGTTGCAAAATCTCCCTTGGGCTGGACGCTTTATCGCCACTTCCTTGCAAGCTTTAGAACAGGTGTATTCCCTATTTGGGCGTCATGGGGAAAAGATTGTGGCCCTGATGCGCCCCTTTTGGATCGGTAATCTTGTTTCCTATTTTGCTGGTCTCAATCGCATGCCCTATTATAAGTTCTTAAGCTATACCTTTGTCGGTATTTCTGCCTGGAGCGCAAGTGTCATCTTTATTGGCCAAGTTTTTAGTAGCAACCTGCCCAAAGCGGCAGCTTTAATTAAACATTATTCAGGTATAGCTTTTTTGCTCCTCTTGGTTGTACTGATGGGCAGTTGGCTGCTATTTCGGTTAAGGCAATCGAAGCAAAGTTTACCTGTAACCCGTGATTAGGGAAAGAGGCGGGGCTGTCGCAAAAAATAGTTTTGCAACAGCCCCTTCTAACTACTCTTCTAAACGAAATCTGCGGTGCCATCGGCGATGGCAGCGACGATGGTGGCGATGGTGGTGGCGATGCCGTCTTCTTCTCACTCCTAGTCACCTCCCTCTATGTGAAACAAGCCGCCGTTCAGCAGCTTCTGCAACAGTATATGTACTACGGGTAATATTAGTGATAAATACTCTCAGCCTTCTTTATCCGTTGCATACATGTAAACCTATTGTCGAAGAATATACCGTGCAGTAGTTTAGACGGAAGTATTGATTGGAGGAGGTAGTGCCATGATGGAGGACACCCGTTTTGCCAACAGGTTGCAGGGTATGGCAGGTAATGTGATTCGCGAGCTGCTAAAGTTGACTCGGCAACCGGATTTCATTTCTTTCGCTGGAGGAATGCCATCTCCCGAGGCTTTTCCTAACGAGATCCTGGCCGAGCTGGCCCGAGAGTTATTGCTCACAAAGAAGGTTGCCATGTTACAGTATGGTGAGAGCGAGGGCTATTACCCCCTGCGCCAATGGATTGCTTCCTGGGTTAGTAAGAAAGGAATAGAGGCAACGCCGGAGGAGGTAATCATCCTCAGTGGCTCTCAGCAAGGAATTGATCTATCGGGTAAAATGATGCTTAACCCGGGGGATAGGGTGGCTGTTGAAGCACCTACCTATTTGGCAGCTATCAATATTTACAAAATGTATGAGGCAGAATTTGTGACCGCTCCTAATGACCCGGTGGGGTTAGATATAGAGGCCTTGGAAACCGTTATTGTGAAGGAAAAACCCAAGTTGCTATATCTGGTACCCACGTTTCAGAACCCCACGGGCCGTACCCTGCCCATAGAACGCCGCCAGGCCTTAGCCCAACTGTTGACCCGCCATGAAATTGTTCTAGTAGAAGATGACCCATACAGCGAGTTGAGCTATGAAGGTGAGCCGGTGCCGGCGGTAATGGGAATGGACACAACGGGCCAGGCCATGTACCTGGGAAGCTTTTCCAAACTGATCGCACCGGGCTTACGGGTTGGTTTTGCCGTTGCCCGCTCCGATATTTTCCGCAAACTCGTCTTGGGCAAGCAGACTACGGATACCCATGCCAGTCTCTTAGCCCAAGCCCTAGTGCATGAGTTTTGTAGCCGTGGTTACCTCGAAGAGCATCTAAAGCGTATCCGCGCCATGTATGATGCCCAACGGTTAAAGATGAAGGAAGTGATTGAGCTGTATATGCCTAAGAACATCCAGTGGTCCCAGCCCGAGGGCGGTATGTTCTTCTGGGGAGTGTTACCCGAGGGTGTCGATGCTAAGAAATTAATGGCAGAAGCCATTCAAGAGAAGCGAGTGGCCTTTATTGCCGGAGACAGCTTCTTTGCCGACGGGACCGGCCAAAATACACTACGACTAAATTTCTCCAATTCATCAGTGGAGCAGATCGAAAAGGGCATAAAGGCCCTGGCTGAAGTGTTTAAGAAGTATATGTAGAGTTAGCACAGGCGCTCTAGTATTACCAACGGCCTGCAAACACGACGGGCTGTCGCAACTCCTTTGCGACAGCCCGTCGGCATGCTCGGATGCATACTATAGGGCTGCGGGATGCTGCTGTAGGCACGGTTGGAGCTGGCTCCTGCGCCCTAAGCACATCCCGCAGCCCGAAATTTTCTTGCTGCGGTAGCACCGATTTACTTATAGATAGATGAAATCAACAACCTTTTGCCGCTGACGATCCACCACTGCCGTATTATAAGACCCGGGTTGCCCTAGGTATTCCAGCGTCTTCTTTTGCAGTTTAATCGGGAAGATAGTACGAAAAGCTTGCTTATAGGTACGGGGTGCCCAACATGCCAAGTGTTCCGTTAGGTACTCGTCCCATGCTGAACGGCAGTCGGCTGGCAATTTGAACTGGGCCGGGAAACTGGGTAACATGCGTGCTTTATCGATAGTCAATAGGTCTTTCAGAACCGTATCCGGTTGACAGTAGGTTTCCATATATTTAAAGAGAGCTTCACGGCCATGGGATACCAAATGCAGGCCGGCAGCTTCCCAATGCTCAGCCAGTTGGTAGAACCATTGGAAGGGGCTAGGTTCTAGTTTAGTCCAAATGTAGGGGAGCGAATAGTATAAGAGCCCCGAGTTATAGTAGTATTCCAGCAGCCCTTCCATCACATGTAGACGGTTCAACTGGGCGAAGGATAGCCAATTGGTTTCCAGCACCTCGTAAGGGGGTTGGCAAGAGACCTTTAATCCATGCTCCTGCACCTCTTCGGCCATTCGAGTACCCGGTAGCACCTTGAGAAAGCCTAGTTGCAGCATGTGGGGCCTTAAGGCTATTACCTGGTCGAAGGATGTGCGTATTGCTTCCCAGTCTTGCCAAGGCAAACCGGCAATTAGGTCTAGATGTAGATGGATGTTGTCTGCTGCTCGTAGTTTTCTTACGTTACGAGATAGCTTGTCCCATTGCATGCGCCGCCCTATGGCTTTTAGGGTAGCAGAGTTTACCGACTGTACCCCGATCTCAAACTGAAAAATATCTTCCGGGACCGTAACCAACCAATCTAGTAGCTCATCGGTCAAGATATCGGCGCATATTTCAAAATGAAAACGGCTTTCCCGGCGGTTAGCCAGTAGGAATTGCATGATAGTTAAGGCCCGTTGGGGATTGCAGTTGAAGGTGCGATCTATGAACTTAATGAGGGGGATATTGGCTTCCAGGAGTAGTTTAAGATCGGCAAAGACTCTTTCCAACGGCAGCATGCGCACCCGATCTCCGCCGGAAAGGCAGTAACTGCAACGAAAGGGGCAGCCGCGGGAAGTTTCATAGTATACCAGTTTATGCTGGAGTTCACTTAGCTCCTGAGCAGTGTAGGGACGTGGAATTTTTTCCGAATCCAACCGCCGGGCCGGGGTGTAACCTATTTGACCTTCGCTATTCCGGTAATAGACCCCCGCAATCGAGTGGGGTTGACGTCCGGTTTGTAGGGTATGCAGCAGATCAGCAAAAGGCTGTTCTCCTTCACCCGCGATTACATAATCTACGGCCGGATATGACGCCAGCAGTTCTGCTGCTCTTGGTCCGACTTCCGGCCCTCCCAATACGATGGTCACCTGGGGTAGAACTGCTTTTATATCGGTGGCCAGGGCTAACGTGGCCGTAATATTCCAAAGGTAGCAAGAAAAGGCCACCACATCCGGCTGGAAACGGCCCAACTCGGCCACCACGCGGCGTGGATCGTCCTTTACTTGCAATTCAAGCAGATGATTATCGGGAAACTGTTCTCTTATTGCCGCCCGTAGATAACGCAAAGCTAAACTAGAGTGGGTAAAGCTGGAATGAAGAGTGCAAAGTACCACACGCATAGGGAATCACGCCTTTGTTTGTATTTACCCCATTCTAGCATAGCCCTATCGTCTAGCAAATTGCTGGCGTATGATGCCACCGGCAGCAATTAGGTAAACTAAACCGCTGCCTAGGCCGGCGCAAAGCAAACTTATGAATACCCGACCCGAATTGGCAAGGCAATGTAGATAGATATGATGGGCAGCGATACCGCAAAGGGCGGCCGCCAGCGTGATTCTTAGCAAACGGGGCACGAATTGGGCGAAAAAGGGCAATGAGCGTTGCACTAAATACAGGGATAGGGCCCCAGTGGTCATCCAGCCGCAGATCAGGCTGAAGGCCACCCCCCGAATCTGCCAAGTAGAAGTCAGTACCAGAAGCAGGGAGCTGGAAATAATCGTGCCAATAGCTGAGGTGATTAATGGTAGTACGGGTTTACCTAACCCCTGAAGGGTGGCTGCGGCCACCTGTTGCGTATAGAGTAGCAAGCCTCCCCAGGCTAAATAGGATAAGAGCTTCCCTGCCGAACTGGAGTTGAAAAGTACTTGACAGACAGGTTCACCTAAACTGATAAGTAGAGCCGCCACTGGCAGGCTGATGAGGGCTGTCCAGGTCAGGGCTCGCAAGAAGATAGCTTGGGCAGAACGGTAACGGTTGTGAGCCACTGCAGCAGTTATTTGTGGCAACAGGCTGGTAGCCATGGCTACGGTAAACAATGATGGAAGGAACAATAGATTCAGAGCCATACCTGTCAGTTCCCCATAGGCAATAGCCGCTTGAGAGGCGGTCCAGCCAGCAATTCGCAAACGGGTAGGAATAATAATACTCTGACATAACTGGCCAACAGAGTGCAGTAGCCGACCGGCGGTGGCCGGAATGCTAAGCTGCAAAATCTGCCGGAGCATCTTTGTTGAAAAAAGTATGTTATCAGGGCGGCCGGCTAAACGAAATAGGGGGAAGGCAACCAAGTAAACTCCCAGCCCGGCCACCTCGCTGACCAGTGAGCCGGCTGCAAATCCAGCTGCCAGCAGGCCTGCTCCCTTACCCAGCGTGACCTTCACTAAAGTGATAGTAGCAACCACATGGGTAACCTCTTCAACTATAAGGGAGGTGGCAACGACGCGCATTTCTTCAATACCTTGAAAGTAGCCGCGAAAAACTGAGCTGGTGGCAACCAGGGGTAGAGAGGGGGCAATAATGATCAGGGCTAGCCGCACACGGGGATCGGCCAGCACCTGCCGCGAGAAAAAGCCGGCCAGCAATAGTAGACAGAGGGCAGCGGCGATGCCACAGACCAGGGCCAAGGAGAGGGCGGTTTTAAAGACCCGCTGGACGCCGCGTCTATCTCCTCTAGCCCGATATTCGGCCGTTAAACGGGAAATGGCGGTGGGCAGTCCCGCGCTGGCGATAACGAGAAAGAAGAAGTAGAGCGGCATAATCATCTGCCAGAGGCCGATGGCTTCCCGTCCAGCTATGCGGATGAGAGCGATGCGGAAGACAAAACCGATAGCCCGATTGATAAAGTTGGTTACCGTTAAAATTAGCGTGTTGTTGGCTGTTTTTTTCAATTTGCGCCCCCCTTATGGCATGGCCAAAGATTCTTCGTCTATTTAACCCATATGGGTGGCCAAGCCGTTCAAGAACACCTGGGAGCATTATTTTGTATCACGAAATGTTAATATGAAGACCCTTGCATTCCCATAGGCCCTTGGGTAACATTAAAGTAAGATGAAAATTTATGCAGGGAGGGGCTCATGAAAGAAAAACGGCAGGCAAAGATACTGGAGATTGTTAATCAGGAAGCTATCGAAACGCAGGAGCAGCTTTTGCAGGCCTTGGCTGAAGCTGGCTTCCCCACTACGCAATCAACGGTCTCCCGCGATATAAAGGAGCTGGGACTGGCTAAGTCTCCCAGCGGGGGGCGCCTCGTTTAAATGCAAGTACGAGGCCAGCCCGGTTACAGTCTGACGGATCGCATGATGCGTACATTGCGCAACGCGCTGTTATCAGTTGACTATTCGGGGAATTTTATTGTGCTCAAGACCTTTGAGGGAGGGGCCCATGCGGCTGCAGCTGCCCTAGATAAGCTGCAATACGAAGAAATCATGGGTACCATAGCCGGTGACAATACTATCTTGGTAATTGTACGGGAGGAATCGCTGACGGCGACGGTGGCTGAAAGGCTTCGTCAATTAATTCATCGTTAAGATTTAGCGGCGTGCTTGTTGCGGGCAGAAGGAAAGGAAGGCAGTCGAATGGAACAGTGGAGAAAAAACCTTTACGTACTTTGGGTAGGTACCTTTATTGCAGGAATGAGTTTTTCTTTAGTATCACCTTTCCTGCCTCTGTTGCTAAAGCAAGTTGGCGTTGTTGAAGGCTTAGAGATTTGGTCCGGTATAGCTTTTTCAGCTAGTTTTGTAATTAGCTCCATCATGTCCCCAATTTGGGGAGCCTTGGCAGACAAGTATGGCCGCAAAATCATGATCATCCGTTCCGGAATTGGCATAGCGTGCAGTTACTTTGGCTTAGCCTTTGCAGTTTCTGCCTGGCAGGTAGTTGCTCTACGGATGCTGAACGGTTTTCTCAGTGGGTTTATACCATCGGCCATCGCGTTGGTGGCCACCAACACTCCCGATGACCGGTTGGGAAGCTCCTTAGGTCTTATCCAGACAGGCAGTGCCTTCGGCAATATCATGGGGCCGCTGTTTGGCGGTGTGGTTAGCCATTATGTAGGTGTGCAAAAAACCTTACTCATAGCAGGATGTATTCTACTTTCAGCGACGGCGGTAGTTATTTTTGGTGTGAAAGAGATTAGAAAACCTAATCGTAATATAAAGACCAATGTTATCAACGATTTTCGTATTGCTGTTAGTAATAAGAACCTATTGATCCTGCTCTTTACCGTGATGCTGTTTCAATCGGCCGTGATGATCCTACAGCCAGTACTTCCTATATATATTGAACAAATCATGGCGGGCCAAGATGCATCATTGGTAACGGGAATTCTGTTCTCTTTAGTTGGTGTAGCTACGGGCATTGCCGCCCCTCTATGGGGAAAACGGGGAGAAAAATCCGGTTTTCGTTCGGTACTATTAACCGGTCTCATTGGCGCAAGTATACTGAGTGTGCCCCATGCTTTTACGAACAATGTGATTGTTCTAGGTGTATTACGATTCCTTTTTGGATTGTTTCTAGCTGCCCTTATGCCTTCATGTAATGCGCTAATTGCTAAAGCGGTACCCGGTGATTTTAGAGGGCGGGCTTTCGGTATAAGTAATAGTTTTAGCCAGATGGGCTCGGTGGTTGGCCCATTAATAGGCGGCTTTATTGGTGGCCATTGGGGTATAAAGACGGTGTTTATAGTTACCGCCGCCATTTTGGCTAGCACCGCCTTTTGGCTAAAGGATAAGTCTATAGAGTCGTCCACCGTTGTTAGTAGCGAGTTGCAGCAGGTGGTTAGCTAACTCAGCGGCCTTGTGTGCAAGATATGAGAGGGCAGTGCTTTGCTGCCCTCTTTTCAATCGCCCTTACCGATCGGGACAGATACCAAAAATTGCTTAGTTGACAGTCGACATATTTCGTGTTAAGCTAATAAAGCCGTCGCCGCGAGCGACGCATGACACAAGTTGATCCTTGAAAACTAAACAATTGTGTAGATAGTGCTCGGCTTTGCGTAAGCAAAACGTGCACGAGAGCCAAGTGCGTGGCTCGCGTAAGCGAACATGCACGGCTCGCGAAAACCTTGGTGAAGCAGTGCAATAATATGCACAAAGTAATCGAGGTCTAACACACAGACCCGTATATCCTTATTAATAAGGAATTTAATTTGGAGCCAAGAAGCTCAACGAAATTTGTAAGTTTGAACGATTTATCGTTCTGACTATAAGTTTGTCGGAGAGTTTGATCCTGGCTCAGGACGAACGCTGGCGGCATGCCTCATACATGCAAGTCGAGCGGTCTTTAAGAAGAAGGCTTGCCTTCATCTTAAAGATAGCGGCGGACGGGTGAGTAACGCGTGGGTAACCTGCCCTAAAGTAGGGGATAACATCTCGAAAGGGATGCTAATACCCTATAATGTCCTCATCTCGCATGGGA
>JAAYGE010000209.1 GCA_012727835.1 Bacillota bacterium | reverse complement strand
CCCCTTGAGTGACCTGTTATGGCAAGCCGGCTGTGAGATGAAATATGTGCCCCAGCTGGGTGGGGCGGTAGCTGTGCGAGATAGCCATCTTTGCACTACTAATCCCCGGATTTATGTGGCTGGCGACGCGGCGGGGGTAGAAGAGGCGAGCAGCGCTATGGTGGAGGGGCTAGTGGCCGGGTTGGCAGCGGCCCTAAGTTTAGGGCTGGGCGACCAGCAGGCTGAACAGCAATTGTCCCAAGCTAGGGAACAGCTGACGGCCCTGCGGGCAGGCCCGGAAGGTGAAAAAATTCGTGCCGGTCTGGCCCTAGTGGAGAAAGGAGTGAGTGCCGATGCTTAAGAGTACGGGAATTCCTACTCCGGCCGATTTGGCCCAAGTTTATCCCGATAAACAGCGCTTGGAAAGGGGACCGGTGGCCATCATCGAATGCTTTCAGTCCATCCCTTGCAATCCCTGCGCCACCGCCTGTCCGCGGGGAGCAATTCTACCCTTCGCCGATATTAATGACCGCCCCCAATTGGATGCGGAAAAGTGTAATGGCTGTGGTTTATGCGTGGTTAACTGCCCCGGTTTAGCCATCTTTGTAGTAGATATGGCCTACAGTGAAAAGGAAGCCTTGCTAAAAATGCCCTATGAGTTCTTACCACTGCCCCAGCCGGGCGCGGTAGTGACTGCCCTCAACCGGGCCGGTCAAGCGGTGGGTACCGGCACTGTTATTCGAGTACAAAGCCCGCCGGCCTTTGAACGCACAGCCCTTATTCACTTGGCGGTAGCTAAGGACCTGGCCCATGAAGTACGCAATATCAAGGTGGAGGATGAAACAGATGAAGCCCGATGAACTTACAATTATTTGCCGTTGTGAAGATCTAACGCGGAGCCGTCTGCGGCAATTGATCGGTGCCGGCTATACGACCTTTGATGAGATAAAACGTATTTCGCGAGCGGGTATGGGCCCCTGCCAAGGGCGAACTTGTCGAGCGTTAATAGAGCAGGAAATAGCCGCTATGGTAGGGAAGCCGATTTCAGAACAACCACCGACCAAGTTTAGGCAACCCAGCCGGCCGGTCACCTTTGCCGCCATTTTAGGAGGTGAACCCAGTGAAAAGAACGGCTGATGCGGTCATTATTGGTGGTGGGGTTAACGGCGTATCCATCGCCTACAACCTAGCCAAGAGGGGACTAACCAACATATGTGTGATAGAACGTAACTATCTGGCCAGTGGTGCCACCGGCCGTTGCGGTGCCGGCGTGCGGGCCCAATGGGGCACGGAAATGAACCTGCGCATGGCCATGGCCAGCGTACGCATGTTTGAGAATATGAATGAGGAATTGGCCTATGACGACGATATAGAATTCAATCAAGGTGGCTATCTACTTTTAGCCTATACGGAGGCCGGCTGGGAACAATTTAAGAAGAATGTGGCGCTGCAAAAGGCCCATGGCCTACAAGTGGATCTACTAACACCGGCGGAGGCCAAGGAGATTGTTCCCCATTTAAATACGGAGCAGCTGATGGGTGCCACCTTTTGTCCCACCGATGGCCATTGTAACCCCTTTAAAGTAACCGATGCCTATGCCAAAGCTGCTCGCCGCCTGGGGGTGGAGATCTATACCAATACCCAGGTGACCGCAATCAAGCGAGCGGGAGATTGCATTGAGGGGGTAGAGACCACCCGGGGCTTTATAGCTACACCGGTAGTTGTGAATGCGGCCGGTGGTTGGTCCCAGGATGTGGCGGCGATGGTGGATCTGGAGATTCCCACCTATTCGGAACGCCATCAGATTTTGATTACCGAACCGGTGGAACCGATGATGGGGCCGATGGTCATGTCCTTCCACCATAACCTGTATTGCCAGCAGACACCCCATGGTAGCTTCATTATGGGCTTAGGCGATCCTACGGAAAAGCCGGGATATAATATGGAATCCACCTGGCAGTTCCTGGAGGAGATGGCTCAGAAAATAACCTGGCTGCTGCCACCTTTACGTAACATTCGGGTGGTGCGCCAGTGGGCCGGCCTTTATAATATGACCCCCGATGCAACCCCCATTCTGGGGCCGGTGGAGGAGATACCCGGCTTCTATCTGGCTTGTGGTTTTAGCGGCCATGGTTTCATGATCGCTCCTATGGTGGGTGTGCTTTTGGCCCAGAGTATTTTAGGAGAAGAGCTGGAAATCCCCATTGATCCCATGGGCTTAGATCGTTTTGCCCGTGGGGAATTGTTCAGAGAACCGTCGGTGGTGTAAGTCGTTGTAGTGTTTGCGGGCAGCAGGATGTGCTTTTTAGTCCACCACGGCCTATAAATGTCACGGGGGCTATCGCAAAAGCCTTTTGCGATAGCCCCGTTTGTTATACCGCTTCCCACTTCTAATTTATATAACCATAATGCTTAGGAGAAGCGGGAATTATTTAGGCCGCATCATACCATTGCTCTTATCGATATAATAGTCTACTTTGAGTAGCAGCTCGGAGATGGGGACCACCTCGTAGCACTCTTGGCGGCAATAATCGAGAATGGGCCTTAAAGCGGCCGGTGTATGTTCCGCATTGTTATGGAAGAGGACAATGGCCCCAGGGGCAATTTGGCTGGTAACGCGCTGGACAATTTGCTCAGGTGTGGTGGGACGCCAATCTAGCGAATCAACACTCCATTGAATTGTGTGGTATCCTAATTCCTCCATGGTTTCGATGAGTAAATTGTTTTAGTCGCCAAAGGGTGGGCGAAAGAGTATGGCTTCCTGCTGGGTAACTTCTTTGATCAGATCGTGGGTAGTCTGTATTTCTAGCCGGATTTGCTCTTTGGAAAGTTGGCTCATGTGCGGGTGGGTGGCACTATGGTTGCCGATTTCATGACCGGCGGCGGCAATGCGGGCAGCCACTTCCGGATATTTTTCTATCCAGAAAGCCACTAGGAAAAATGTGGTTTTGATGTCATATTCATCGAGAATGGCCAGTATTTCATCGGTGTGATCCGCACCCCAGGCTGCATCGAAGCTGATGGCTATACGCTTTTCATCGGTTTGCACACAATAGATCGGGACTTTACGATTAAAATTCAGCAAGGTACTGATAACTTGACCCGCCGAACCGGGCACCCAAAGGCGGCTGGCGGTAAAGCCGATAGCTAAGACAAGCACTAGACAGGGCAATATAAGTAGTCTTCTCTTGGGAATAAAGAACATCATTTTACCTACACCCCCCATCTACTTTTAGGATATGGGGACGGGCAGTGTACTATGTGTACATGTTTAGCCTAATCCTAAAAGCTGCATAATGAGGGGGATGCTAAAGAGACTGAGCAAAGTGGTGACCAGAGTTAGGGATGAAACGAGTTCCGGTTCCGCATCAAACTCTACGGCCAACATGGTGGTGACCACAGCGGTAGGGGAAGCGGCAGCTAACACGAAAACTTGCTGGCTAAGACTATCGAAGTGGAGTAAGCGGGCGAGAAAATTGGCGGCTACGGGGGCAAAACCTAACTTGAAACAGGTGCCTAGGGTGAGTAAGAACCAGCGTTGGCTGAATAGCATGTCGGCCAGTTGTATGCCTAATAGTAGAAGAAAGATGGGGATACAAGCCTGGCATAGTAAGGATATACCTTGCGCTAGCCAGCCGGGCAAAGGATAGCCTAAGGTGCGTAGTATCAGGGCGGCCAGGGCCGCATAGGCGGTTGGCATCTGCAGTACTTTACTTAAGGCCCTTTGGGGGCCGAGGGTACCACGGGCCGCAAAAAATATGGCCAAGGTGAACATCAGCATCTGATGGACAACCATGATGACGGCCCCCCGTTCTAAGCCTTCAGTCCCACAGGCGGCGGCAATGATGGGCAGGCTGTAGGAGCCCACGTTCATGAATACGGCTCCCAACTGCATGGCGCTGGCCAAAGGCAGAGGAAAGCGAAGTAAACGACAAAGGAGAGTTAATACTAAAGATAGGGTTACAATTAATAGAAGGGTGCCGCCGGCCAGCTGGCCCAATTGGGGGCCGGTTAACTGGGAATGGTAGAGGGAGTTAAAAATAAGAGCGGGGCTGAGTAGATAGAGGGTTAAGCGGGCCAGCGGCTTGGCCTCAATTTGTAAACTGACACGGGCAAGGGCTCCCGCGGCAATCAGCAGTAATAAGGGTAACATCAATGGCAACATCATGGTTAAGCACCTCGGCGGTGGGAGAGTAAGGAAGAACGTACCACGGCGGTAGCTACGGCTAGCCCGCCAGCGATGGCTCCGGCGGCTAACAGGGCTTCAGTGATAAAACTGAGGCCGCCCGTATAGTCGCCTACTACGAAGGCCTGCATGGCCGAATAGATAGTGACGCCGGGTACTAGAGGTACGATACCCGGGGTCAAGAATACGGTGGCCGGTTCGTGCCAGAGACGGGCAATTATTTCCCCGGAAATACCCACGGCAAAAGCCCCCAGGGCAGTGCGACCCACTATTTCTAAGCCTAAAGCCCCGGCCAATAACCAGCCCATCCAGCCCAGAGCGCCGGTAAGGCCAGCTAAGGCGATGCGCTTATGGGGAGCGCGAAAAATGACGCCCCAAGCTGTAGAAGCTATAAAGGCGATGATAAACTGCCAAACTACTTGCGTGAAAGTCATTTAATCCACCATCCTAATATGGCCCCCACACCGGCGGCCAAGGCGGCGGCGGTGAAGAGGGCTTCATTGGTTCTAACGATACCCGATAATAAATCGCCAGCTAATACATCTCTAACGCCGGAGGTCAACAATACTCCTGGCACCAAACTCATAATGGCCCCTAAAATAATGCGGTTATGGGGCATTCCGGGTAGAGCCAGAGTTAAGGAAAGGGCACAGAGGCCGGCTACAAATCCGCATAAAAAATCGACTAGCAGCCCGGGTAGACCCCGCCCGCGCAGAAAGCTAGAGAATTGAAATACCAACCAGGCAACTAGAGCGGTTGATGGTAATTCCCAACCTTGAGCTCCAAATAGGGTCGCGAAAGCTGTGCCGCCGAGGGCAGCTGCCCAGGGACCCAGACTAAGCAAATTTCTTTGGGTGCAAGCTTCTATGGCCTGCAGCCGTTCTAATACTACCTGCGGGTCATTTTGTTGGCCCGAGAGGGAGCGGTATAAGGCGTTGATGGCTGAAATCCGTCCCAGATTGGTGGTGCGCTCTAGTATGCGACGAACCCGGGTACCCACCTGTCCGTAGGCGTGGGCCGACAGGTGAATGGCAGTCGGTGTAGCGATGCAGTCGATATCCGTTGCCCCACAGGCCGAAAGCAAATGATATATGGTGTTTTCCACTCGATAGATCTCGGCACCACTGCCTAACAAAAGAGAACCGGCGTAAAGTCCTAGTTCCAGCAGCTGCTCCATCTTTTCTGGCATGGCTACCCCACCTCCAATCCTGGGCTTCTGTACACTAGGCATATTATAACAAAATTGCTTTCCAAGCTAGTCTCAGTCGCTTTTGTCAGGGTGGTGGTGGCTTTCTTGAAAGACGATGTACTTTAGGAGGGAAGGATATGCCTACCCCTGTTCATACATATGTCTTTATGGAACAAGCTAATCCTCTGCAGCGGCAGTTGTTGCAGATTGTGGCTGACCATAAAGAAGAATTGGTCAGGATCAGGGATGGGCGCTATACTAGGAGCCAGGATGTGGAAAAATTGTTGCGCACAGCTCTGCAAGAATTAGGCTTTCTCCATGGGGTCACTAGCGAGCAGGTTCCGGGCTTGTTCGCCCCCGATTCGGACTTCGAGATGGATTTTTACCAT
>JAAYGE010000208.1 GCA_012727835.1 Bacillota bacterium | reverse complement strand
GTGGTGGTGACGTTCAGCTTAGCAACGGCACCGATATCACCAGCGCTAATGTCGGGAACCGGTTCCTGGTGTTTGCCGCGAACCACAAATAGCTGACCAATCCGCTCGTTAGAGTTCTGATTCACATTGTAGGTCTGGGAATCGGATTTTAACACACCCGAATAAACCCTAAAGAGCGATAGCTTGCCCACATAGGGGTCGGCCATGGTCTTGAAAACTAAAGCCGAGAAAGGAGCATTGGGGTCAGCTTCCCGACTTTCCTCTTCGCCCGTCTTCGGATTCTTGCCCACCGGCGGCTTGGCCAAAGTTGGGGCGGGGAAGGAGCTAACAATTGTATCTAGCAGCAACTGGGTACCTATATTCTTTACTGCCGAACCGCAGAAAACGGGTACCAGCTGCCCAGATGCAATGCTTTCGCGCACGCCGTTAACAACTTCTTCGTCGGTAAGCGGCTCGCCCTCTAAATATTTCATTAGCAACTCGTCGTCGCTTTCCGCCACACCTTCCACCAAAGCGGTGCGGTATTCTTCCACCTTGTCGGACAAGTCGGCGGGAATATCGGTTTCCACCATTTTGCGACCGTTATCTTCAAACTTATAGGCCTTCATAGCCACCAAGTCGACCACACCGGAGAAGTTAGCTTCTGCGCCGATGGGCAACATAACCGGGGCCACATTGACACCAAAGCTTTGGCGCAAGGATTCTAAGGTTCGATCAAAGTTAGCGTTTTCCCGATCTAGCTTGTTAATATAGAAAGCCCGAGGAATTTCATGCTCATCGCAGTAATTCCATACCTTTTCCGTACCCACCTCTACGCCCGATACGGCACAAACGACTATCAAAGCCGCATCGGATACCCGTAGGGCGCCACGCACTTCACCGACAAAGTCGAAGTAGCCGGGTGTGTCGATGAAGTTGATTTTGTGGTCCTTCCACTCAACGGGAGCCAAGCTGGCGCTGATAGAAACGGAACGTTTTACTTCCTCCGGATCATGGTCGGAGACGGTAGTTCCCTCCATCACATTGCCTAAACGATCGATAGCCTTGCTGGTGTACAGCAGGGCCTCGGTTAAGGAAGTCTTGCCAGCGCCGCCATGGGAGATCAAACTAACATTACGTATTTTTTCGATGGGATATTGTTTCAATAAATTCTCCTCCTTTTAAGCTCATCAAAACAAGCTATGAAAGCGAATCAATTTTTATCGCTCACAGCGCTGCCCACCTACTGCTGCTACAATAGCGATACAATTAATTCACCTTCGCCACCCATAGCTTCTTTTCCTGCTTTTTAGGCTAACAATTACCTGCTATAATTAGGAGCTTCTTTTGTAATAGTAACATCATGGGGGTGGCTCTCTAGTAAGCCAGCATTCGTAATGCGGACAAAGCGAGCCTTCTGTAGACTGGGGATATCTTTAGCACCGCAATAGCCCATACCGGCTCTTAGGCCACCGACCAACTGATAGATGGTATCCGATAGCGGTCCGCGATAGGGTACGCGACCTTCAATACCTTCGGGAACCAGCTTCTGCACATTCTCCTGGAAATAGCGGTCACTACTACCCTTTTCCATAGCTCCCAGAGAACCCATACCCCGATAGACCTTATAAGTGCGCCCCTGGTAGATCTCGGTATCCCCCGGACTTTCTTCCGTCCCGGCCAAGAGATTGCCCAGCATAACCGCATTGGCACCGGCGGCAATAGCTTTAGCGATATCGCCCGAATACTTGATGCCTCCGTCGGCAATGACCGGTATTCCGTAAGGCTGGGCGGCACGAGCACAGTCGAAAATGGCCGTAATTTGTGGCACCCCTATACCGGCCACCACACGGGTAGTACAGATGGAACCGGGCCCAATCCCCACTTTGACCGCACTAACCCCCGCCTCGATTAAGGCTACCGTAGCTTCTGCTGTGGCCACATTGCCGGCAATAATGTCCACGTCTTTATCCCGGAAGAGCTGGCACATCTCCCGCACCGCTTTTAGCACTCCCGCCGAGTGGCCGTGGGCCGTGTCGATCACTAGAACATCAACGCCCGCCGCTACTAAAGCTTCTGCCCTTTCAATGGAACCGGCACCCACACCAACGGCTGCGCCCACCCGCAACCTTCCCTGCTGATCCTTGGTGGCTTGAGGGAATTGCCGCGCCTTTTCAATATCCTTTATAGTGATTAGACCTCTTAATCTAAACTGCTCGTCCACCAAAGGTAGCTTTTCAATCTTATGGGCGGCTAATATCTTCTTTGCCTCTTCTAAGGTGGTTCCTACCGGAGCGGTAACCAGATTCTCGCTGGTCATAGCCTCATGAATAGGTCGCGACAAGTTGGTTTCAAAACGGATGTCCCGGTTAGTAATGATACCAATTAACAGCTCATCTTCCACGATGGGCACTCCGGAAATATGGTAACGCTCCATGAGGACCAGGGCATCCTGTACTGTGTGGTCCTTAGTTAAATATATGGGGTCGGTAATAACACCATGCTCCGAACGTTTGACCCGATCCACTTCCAGGGCCTGCTGTTCGATGGGCATGTTCTTATGGATTACCCCCAGGCCGCCCTCGCGAGCGATGGCAATAGCCAAGCGGGCTTCGGTTACCGTATCCATACCCGCACTGATAATAGGGATGTTGAGGCGAATGCGAGGAGTTAGTTGGGTTGCCGTATTAACGTCCGCTGGCAAAACCTCCGAATAGGCCGGCACCAGCAAAACGTCATCGAAAGTCAGGCCTTCGCGGCCGAATTTATCATGAAACGCCTTGTCCAAGCTCATTACTAAACCTCTCCTTTAGATGGCTAAAATTTTTGTACTATCATAGCACACATGGGCAATGAACGGAAGCTATAGTACCATCTCTCTTATCCTATCCATGCCCTACTGCTTAAACATGTTGTGAAAAATAATAAACCCTAAAGCATGATCAACCCGGGCTGAGAAATAGGTCTCCAGTATGGTGTCCATACCTCGGCCCTCCGCAATATAGCGCTGCGAGCGGCAGTAGGCATCCTTCAACATCTGCTCTTTCTCTGGCGTGTTTACATAATCCTGCAGCATAGCACCTTCCGTATTCTGTAAGATCCCGCTCGCCACCCGATACGGATAGGCGCTAAATACAGCTACACCCTCGTATTGGATAAGAAGATCTAGTGTCTCCTGCAAAGTTTCTTTTTGTAAACTCAAATCACGAATAGCTGGACAGTATTGTGCATGAATTACAAGCGTTAACTCATGGATTAAAAGGGATATTAATTCACGAGTATCCTGCAAAATAGGCGGTAAATCAAGGGAGCAAACCACATGGCCCCCGTAGCCGATGGCATCATAACCGACAATAAAGCAAATGGTTACCTCCGTGAAATTACCTTCTAGGAAAATCTCGCGCACATGCTGAGTAATCTCGGCGATAAGTTGGCCCTCCTGCTCAGAGCAGTTTCACAAGCTCCAATACCCTATCCTTATTATCCAATAACCGCTGTGCTAAAGCATTAGGGTTGCCACTTTGTACCGATTTTACCGCCTTTACTACCGCGTCGTATTCCATGCCCGATATTTCGCCGTGTTTCTTTATAAGGTGAAAGGCAGGCGTGGCCAATAACTCCTCTAGGTCTGCCTTTCCTTCCAGAAGAGCATAGACTAAGTGCACATAAGAAAAATCAAAGCGCATATGTATCCCACACCCGTTAAATTTCTCACAAGCTACCTTTATAAAAATATGCAAAAAAGCTGTCTTGTTTAAACCAAGACAGCCTGCAAAACTGGCTCCTCAGGTAGGATTCGAACCTACAACCTACCGGTTAACAGCCGGTTGCTCTACCGTTGAGCTACTGAGGAATAAAAT
>JAAYGE010000207.1 GCA_012727835.1 Bacillota bacterium | reverse complement strand
GTATGTATTTTGCCCTTTAAGGCCGAGTAGACGGATTAGATGCAATCCAACAAACCCAGTAAAATCAACGCTTACAGCTTTGACATCAATACGACCGTCTCCACATGCCCCGTGTGGGGGAACATGTCCACTGGTTGCACTTCTTGCACGCGGAAGCCCTGCTGGCTGAGGTAGGCCAGATCGCGGGCCAGGGTGGTGGGGTTGCAGCTGACGTAGACTACGCGCTGGGGCTGCATATTGACGATAGCTTCTAGCAGCGGTTCGGCACAACCGGCCCGGGGTGGGTCCACCACGATAACATGGGGGCGCAGGCCCTCTTTGTATAGGCGAGGCATTATTTTCTCTGCCTCACCCACAATGAATTCCGCATTATCGATGTTATTGATGGCCGCATTGCGCCGGGCATCATGAACGGCCGCTTCTACGATCTCTATTCCTATAACCTGCTTAGCTTGGCGAGCCAAGAACAGGCTGATAGTGCCGATGCCGCAATAGGCGTCAATGACGGTTTCCTCCCCGGTTAAGCCAGCATAGTCTAGGGTCTTTTGATATAACACTTCCGTTTGTAAGGGATTGACCTGGTAGAAAGAACGGGCGGAGATACGGAACTTGAGCCCGCCCAGCTGGTCGATCAGATAGTCGCGCCCGGCTAGGGGGATAGCCTTATCACCTAAAACTACATTGGTACGACGATCGTTGATATTCCTCACCACCCCCACCAACTCGGGAACCTCCCGCATCAGGTGGGCTGCCAGCTCCTTGCCCTGCTCAAAGGGCTCGCCAGTGGTGACTAGCACCGCTAAAACTTCACCGGTATGGAAGCCGACCCGAACTAGCACATGGCGCAAAAGCCCTTTGCCAGTCTGCTCATCGTAAATGGACAAGCCATAGGTAGCGGCTAATTCTTTAACCACTTGCAGCACCCGGGCACTGAGCGGATGCTGAATGAAACAATCGTCTATGTCTACTATCTGGTGGGTGCGCCGGCGATAACAACCGGCTATAATGCGCCCGTCGGTTAGTCCGACAGGAAACTGAGCCTTGTTACGATAACGCCATGGTTCCTCCATGGGGAGGGTAGGATGGACAGTAATGTTTTTCAGCTTGCCGATGCGCTCCAGGGCATCGACTACCCATTGCCGCTTATATTCCAGTTGGGCTTCATAGTCAAAATGCTGCAACTGGCAGGCGCCGCAGGCCTCATAAACGGGGCAGAGGGGAGCCACCCGTTGTTCCGATTCGCGCAAAAGCTTGCTGGGCAAGGCTCGTCCATAATTGGGTTTCAGGGAAATAACCTTAGCTTCCACCCGGTCTCCCGGCAGAGCCCCGGGAACAAAGACGGTAAATCCTTGATGGCGCCCCACCCCTTCCCCGCTTGAAGTGAGCCCTTCAATTTCCAATTGTACTATCTGGCCTACTGCCAGTGGAATCTGCTTACCTTTAGCCATCCACGTGCACCTCCAGCCGCACTCGGGAACAAATGAGTAATTAACATCATTAGTCTTTGTAAGGGATGCCTTCTAAATCCAATAGCCAGCGTTTGACTGGTAAGCCCCCGCCAAACCCCACTAAGGCGCCGCCGGCACCAATGACGCGATGTCAGGGGACAAAGAAGGAGACCGGGTTTCGATTATTGGCTTGTCCAACCGCCCGGGCCCCTTGTGGACAACCGATTTGTTTGGCAATGGCACCGTAAGTACGGGTTTCCCCATAGGGAATGGTGGTCAAAGCTTTCCAAACCCGCTGCTGAAAGGGAGTGCCGATTAACTTGAGCGGCACGTTTAATTCTCGTCCCTGACCGGAAAAATAGGCCGCCAGCTGTTCTTTAGCTTGAGCAATGAACCGATTACTTCCCGGCTGGCAAGTATAGCCGGGCAAATGTTTCGCTACCCAGTTTAGTAGACGTTCTTCCGTTTCCGTGGGGGTGCCGCAATAAATTAACCCTTCATCGGTGGCAGCCAGATAGACGGGACCGATAGGGGAATCCAATTTGTCATAATAACAGATCACCGTGTTCGCCTCCTCTTAAAAAAGCGGTGGACTGTTGCATTTGGCTTTTAAGTCCTCCTAGACTCTAGCCACAGGGCCGTTGGTCATACGCGCAGCGTGTTGGGCACAGGCGCTCTAGTATGACCACGGCCCCCCGCAGACATCACAAGGCTATCGCAACTGCTTTTGCGACAGTCCCACGACACTAATCATGCTTATCATGCCTATAAATCAAGAACTTTTCTAACGGATCCTGAGCCCGCGGCACTTTAATTTTGTTTAATAGCCGGAAGGGAGAACCTTTCTGCAGGATTTTCTTATATTTGGGCAGCGGATAATAGAGGATGATATCAACGGGCCGCGGAGCTTCCGCCACCGATTGCAAAATATTATCCACCACCTTTTTAAAGGTGCTGGCCGCAAAGGGGTTAAAGAAATAGAAACAGTTCTCTGTGGGCTTCACCTGATAGTGTTCCGCCAATCCAAACTCAAAGCGCAGGGGCGCTTTAATATGTTTGGCCCGTTGCCTATAGCGGGCCTTGTTCAACAGTGCTTCTTCATAGGTTAAATCGTTAGCCTCTATCCCGGTGACTGGCACCTGGAAACGGTCGTGAATATAAAAGGCTACTCGGCCACGCCCACAACCGAAATCTACTACCTGATCGGTTTTTCTGAGCTTATAGTGTTGAAAAAGTATATCCAGGGCCCGATAGGGAGTGGCTTCATAACGGTTGAAATCCAGCGATGGATCTTTCCACTCTCTTATACCGATGGTCTTGATTTGCAAAGCTCTGTCATATGCTCTTTCAGCCAACTACTTTCACTCATTTCCTTAATTGTAATGTATAACATAAAGGGCCGTCGCAAAATACTCTGCGCAGCCCTTGTATGGTTTAAATAGTAGGCTACGGGATTCTACCTCAGGGGGAAGAGGTTTCGACGCTAAGCTCATCCCGCAGCCAATATCAATCCTAAACCAGTGTATCTAAGACGGCCTTGAGATCGGCGATGATATCTTCCACATCCTCCAACCCCACCGACAGCCGAACCAGCCCATCCGGGATACCGGCGGCCTCCCTTTCTTCTTTAGTGTAGGGAGAATGGGTCATGGATGCGGGGTGTTGAATTAGCGTCTCCGTATCTCCTAAGCTGACAGCCAGGGTGCAGAGCTGTACATTGTTCATCAGTTTCTTGCCTTCTTCCACGCCGCCCTTCAATTCAAAGGCTATCATGGCACCCGGTAGCTTCATTTGCTTCTTTGCCAACTCGTATTGGGGGAAACTCTTTAAGCCGGGATAATAGACCACATCGACGGCGGGATGGCTCTCTAGAAACTGGGCCACTTGCATAGCATTGGCGCAGTGTTTTTCCATGCGCAAGGCCAGTGTCTTCAGGCCGCGACAGATTAAATAGGCATCAAAGGGGCTGAGTACGGAACCAGTCATATCCTTGATGCCAAAAAGCCGAACCTGATCGATAAATTCTTTTTTACCGGCCACAATACCGGCGATAACATCGCCATGGCCATTTAAGTACTTGGTGGCCGAATGCAAAACTACGTCGGCCCCTAACTCAATGGGTCTCTGTAGGTAGGGAGTGCAATAGGTATTGTCGACAAATACGAGGCAACCCTCTATCGAATGGGCCAGCTTGCTGATGGTTTCAATGTCGGCAATATCCATGGTGGGGTTAGCCGGCGACTCTAAGTTGACTACCTTGGTGTTGGGACGCAAAGCTTGACGCACATTTTCCGGGTCCGTCACGTCTACAAAGGTAGCATCGACCCCATAACGAGTCAAGCCGTGATTGATAAAGGCAAAGGTACAACCATAGAG
>JAAYGE010000206.1 GCA_012727835.1 Bacillota bacterium | reverse complement strand
GCCTATAAAGACCAAATACCCGTAATCATTCGCCCCGATTTACTGCTGACAGCCGCTGGTTGGAGAGCCACCGAACTGGATTCGGTACCTGGTAGCATGGGGCTACTCGGTTTTTTCGAGCAGGTGTATGGGGCGTGGCCGCTGCTGGCCGGTGGTAAAACGGCCGCTGCCATGGCCACCGCCCTGACCAGTCTCATTGACTGCCACGAACAAGCGGCCATAGTAATATCCGAGGAGTGTGCTGGCTACCGGGCGGAAACCGCTTGGCTCTCGCGCCATTGGCAAGAGGCGCAGATCCAAATCCCCACCCTCTGCCCGGAACAACTTCAGATTAAGAACGGAGAGGTGCGTTATCAAGGACAGCGCCTGCAGCTTATTTATCGATTCTTTGAGCTCTTTGATATCGATAATATTCCGGGTGCTAAGGAATTGCTAACCCTAGGGGCGGAAGGCATAATAAAGGTCACGCCACCCCCTAAGCCCCATCTGGAAGAAAAAATGTGGTTTGCCTTCTTACACCACCCGGAGTTGCAAGACACTTGGGAGCAACTTTTAGGCACCGATTCTTTCGACTACTTGCGGCAATTGATTCCGCCCACCTGGTTACTCAGCAGTGATCCAATAGCCTTCGCCGGGGGGCCCTGCGGCTCTTTGGCCAAACTTAAGAAGACCAGTCGGCGCACTCGCCCCTTTGTACTCAAGCCTTCTGGCTTTTCTCCCTTGGCTTGGGGTGGTCACGGCTTTAGCCGGGGTAAAGACTATACCACCGGCCGCTGGGCACACACAATAGATAACTATGTGGCACAAGCAAACACCGCTCCCTATATTATTCAGGCCTATCAGCAATCGGTCACCCATCGTGTTGAGTATTATGAACACTCCAGCCAAAGTATCAATTGGTTTGAAGGCAAGATGCGTCTCTGCCCCTACTACTTCCTGATCGGTGAGCAGGTCATCCTGTCCGGTGCCCTAGCCACCTTCGTTCCTTTAAGCAAACCAGTCATCCACGGTATGACCGATGCGGTGATGGTGCCGACGGCCATAGAAGAATAAAATAGAAGCACCCCCATTCTCAGATGGAGGTGCTTTTTTTCCTTATTATCGGCTAAAGCCGTGGCGACCCAAAGGAGTACCCAATTCATAGTAGTGGCCACCGGCGTAGGCCACCGGTCGGGCCAACTGTTGATCGATCCGCTGCTCCCCATCGAGCACATCCTCGTCGGCTTGCACCGCGACAATGCGGGCCAAGAACAGGGCGTGGGAGCCCAGCGTCAGCTCCTGTTCCACTTTACATTCTAGGTTTAGTGGACATTCGGCAATTAAAGGAGCATACTGCAATTTACTAGCGGTTACAGCAGTGAGACCACAGTCGGCAAATTTATCCACCGTTCGGCCGCTGACCATACCACAATAGTCTAGGGCTTTGGTCAGTTTACTAGAAGGAATATTAACTACAAACTCACCCGTCTCGGCAATCATCGAGTATGAATAGCGAAGGGGACGTACAGCAATGGAAAGCATAGGTGGATCGGAGCAAACGGTTCCCGCCCAGGCGATGGTGATAATGTTTTGCTTGCCATGCGGCGTACCACAGCTAACCATAACCGCCGGAACGGGGGTCAAAAATGTATGTGGTTTTAAATGGACCTTAGCCATAGCAATCCTCCTTCACATCAAGATCTGTTCTAGTTGGGAAAACTGTTCAATCCGATGATCTGCAGCAGCCAGTTCCTGATCGTTGCCCAGACCGAAGGCACAACCGATAGTTAGAAGCCTATTGTCTTTTCCCGCCTCTATATCGTGCCATCGGTCTCCCACCATAGCCGCCGGCTGGGAAAAGCGAGGCAAAACCCGGTTGAGTATCTGACTCTTGGTCAGCCCCGGAAAGTCGGCGGCGCAGAAGCGGGCGCTGAAAAGGTGGCCAATACCTAAGGCATCGGGTACTGCCTGCAAATATTGACGATCACAGTTGCTTAAGATACATAAGGTTATGCCCGCCGCCTGTAATCGCTGCAAAGTGCTTTTTACCCCGGGAAAGGGTTGGGCCCGCCCTTGCTTAAGCAAGTCAACCTCCACCTGCTCCATCAGCCGCTTAGCCTGTTGACGTAATCGGTCAGAAGCGGAAGGCAAAAGTTCTTGCCAAATTTCTTCCGTAGGATAACCTAAGGTACTTAACAGGACTTCATCCCTGGGAACCGGCTGGCCTAACTCTTCTAAAACTTGACGAAAGGCGGGTAAAGCCACGCTGTGGGGTGGCCACAGGGTAGCATCCAGGTCAAAAAATACAGTTCTTACTTGCAAACTAATCATCCTCGGTTGTTATTATGCTAGATAAAACTTAGGTCATTAATGGCAGACAAATTAAGGCAAATCTGCCGTAGCAGCTGTAGGGTATGTACCGCATCGTTTAAGTCCAGCATTTCCACCGGCGAATGGGAGTAGCGCCGCGGAATGGTGATGGCCGCACTGAGAATGCCGTCCCGGACCAAATGCATAGCCGATGCGTCGGTGTTACCACCGCTAAAGACGGCCAATTGGTAAGGCACTCGCGCCTGCTGGGCCATTTCCACCAGGAACTTTTTGACACTGGGATTAAGCAAGAAACCGCGCGGGCCACCACCGCTCAGTACCTGAATAACCGGTCCCTTGCCGATCCGAATAGGCAATTCTTTGTTAGTGTTAATATCGGGAGTATCACCGGCGGGAACCGTATCCAGGGCGATGGCTAGATCCGGGTTAACCCGGTGGGTGGCTACAGTAGCACCGCGCAGCCCCACCTCTTCCTGCACCGTAATAACGGCGTGGATTTCGCCGGCGAACTCAACTTCCTGCAAGCTGGCCAAAAGCTTAACTAATACGGCACACCCGATACGATCGTCGACGGCTTTACCGAAAACCCGATCGGGGTTGCCACCTAAAGAATTTAATTCAGCCACGTAGACAATGGGGTCGCCTACTTTAATGCCTAAAGCAGCCACCGCCTCCGCCGACTCTACCCCCACATCGATGTATAAGTCATTGGCTGCGACAACGCGGGTGCGTTCTTCCGGCGTCTGCATATGGCCGGCTTTTACTCCAATAATCCCCACATGCCCATTGACCAATACCTTTCTCCCCAGCAGCAAGGGATCTAGGGTGCCGCCCACTTTATGGAAGCGGATGAAGCCATTAGCTTCCACACTTTTGACCATAGCTCCGATTTCATCCGAATGGGCTGCTATCATTAAGCGTGGACCTGGCCGCTGGCCTCGTTTTACGGCAAAAATATTGCCGAAAGCATCAACTTCGACTTGGTCAGCTAGCGGTGTTAAAAGCTCCACCAAATGTCGAACTACTTCTTGTTCTTGCCCTGCCAAGCCGGTAATAGCGGTCAGTTCGGCCAACATTTGCTTTAACTCTTGTTTCACGTCCATACCTCCCTCTTAGACTAACGCCTATTGTTCTATTCGCTACCATTTACTAGTTCCCTGCGCTGAGTAAGCAAAGAAAGCAGGGCTATCGCAAACGCCTCCGCAATAGCCCCTTACTTAAAGCTTATTCAGTTTCCTCTGCCACCTCATACAGACCAGAGAAAGAGTAGCCAGTCAGTTCATCTTCTTGGGAGTTTAGATAGATGATACGGTCCAGATTATGGTCCTTATTGAAAACAAGAGTGTATTGTTCCACATTCTCATTATCTTCGCCCGTTGTCTTCAACACCGAAACCACATTCAAATCGTCAATGGTTTGCTGGAAGCTGACCAAGTAGCTCTTATCATGAAGCGCTGACGACAAATTATTTAAGACTTCTGGCATGTCGATATAAAATTCCGGCAGGTTATTGGTAGCGTACGCCACCGTCTTTTCCGTTTCCAAATCGGTGAATTCCCAAGCCGTATCCTTCTTTTCAACCTGATAAGTTGCCCACTCGTCGTCGCCGCCAAAATGGCCAAAGCTAAAGGACTCAATCCCGGGCCAATCGGCTCGTAGACGATCTATACCCCGGTCACCTATCTTACGCAGTATTCGGGGTGACGCACCCGCATAGGTGCTCAAGTTAAGATTAGGAAACAGATAATTCCCGATGAAAATGAGTAAAACGATGACTATTATTGCGGAAGGTATGAGTATGTCCCACTGGGGCCCCTTTTTACCTTCCCTAGCGGCGCGCCGCCGTGCTTGTCTGTTCATAGCCAACACCCTCCCAGTCTAATGCTCGATACCAGCTTGAGCCGGAATCCCTTGTCTCCAATGATGCTTAATCTCTTTTACCTCACTTACCAGGTCGGCCACGTCTTGAATTTTCGGGCTGGCTCCCCGCCCCGTAAGTACTAAAGAGACGCTGGGGTCTCGAGCCTCGATCATCTCTAAAACAGCGTTCTCAGGAATAAGTCCATAATCGACAGCCACATTGAGCTCATCTAAAATAACCAAATCATAGTCGCCTCTACTGGTGGCTAAACGCACCCGTTCGAAGGCATCCCGCGCTAGGCGAATATCAATTTCATCCGGATTGTCCGCATCCACAAAGACGTCGCGGCCGCATTGCAAAACATCGACCTGCGGCAAAAACCTGCGTAGAGCCTCTACCTCGCCGGTTTTTTGTCCCTTCATGAATTGTACCACTAGAACCCGGTGATCATGGCCGGCCGCCCGTAGTACCAACCCCATGGCGGCAGTCGTTTTCCCCTTACCATCTCCTGTATAGACGAGCACTAATCCTCTTCTATCCAAGCTGCCACTTCCTTTCTCCAAATGCGCATAAGCTCTCGCCCCTATATATGATACGGCAAAGGCACCAGCTTTTCCTACCTAAGCTAAAAAAAGCATGACAGGTGCTTCCTGCCATGCTTTTACAGCTAGATTAGTCGCCCAAATTGCTAACTTCATGCACCTGCAAACTGCGCACATGCTCGGTTCGTCGCCAACGGGTATCCGTACATGTAAACAGCCCCCAGACGAACAAGGGCATATAAATGATGTTGTAAAGGAAGAGGGCAGGAAAAACAATCATTAACGTGGTCTTCAGGTTGGTATCCAACTTGAGGCACCACCACATATAGACAAACTGAATAGCTAGCAGGAGGAATACTACCCAACCGGGCATGATCTGGGGAAAAAATGCGACCGCATAACCCAGATTGTTCAATACGGTTTGCGCCACCGAACAAACGCCGAGATAAAGACCGGCCACAATCTGGGCCGAATTTAAGAGGTAGATGGCGCCATCCAGATGTCCCACATCACCTCTACTGAAAAAGCTACTTAGCATACGGGGGAAGTAACGGAAAAAGACCTGCCAATGGCCCCGCGCCCATCTTAACCTTTGGATGATTGAAGCCTTAAAATCTAAAGGTTTTTCATCATAGATCCGCGTTTCGTGGCTCCACACGGCCTTTACACCGGCCAACAGGCACTGCATCTGAAACTCCAAGTCCTCGGTCAAGGTGCGGGCTTTCCAACCAACCTCTTGCAACAGGCGGGCATCAACACAAAAGCCGGTGCCGCCAATGGATACGGGTAAACCGATATTGTTTTTTGCCACCTGCCAAGCGCGGTTCATGTAATAATAGGCGGCCGCGTAGGTCAACGTTACCCAGTTATCCGTTGGGTTTTTGGTGTCTAAGTAGCATTGAATCAGACGGTCCCCCGCATTCAGGTGGTTGTTCATAACAGCCAAGTAATTGGGTTCCACCAGGTTATCGGCGTCAAAGAAGGCCACACCGTCATACTCATTTAGATCCAACTGGCGCAGTGCCCAAGCGATAGCGTAGGGCTTACCCCGGGGCTCACCAATGCCATAAAAATGCTCCAACACTTTTGCACCACGGGCTCGGGCAATGGCTGCCGTGTTATCCGAACAATTATCGGCTATAACATACACATCATACAGTTCCTCAGGATAATCAAGGTTAATTAAATTATCAACTAAGGGCCCGATGACCAGTTCCTCATCATGGGCGGGCACCAGAATCAAAAAACGTTTGCTAGGAGCCACTTTAGGTCTGGGTTGCGGGGTTCGCAAACCAAAAATGCTTACGGCTAACCAGTAAATCACGATTGTAGTCATCAATAATGATAGCAACGAATTAAAGCTGTAAAATATCTTAAGCATACTTACTCCTTCCAACACCAGCGACTTGGCCTACCTTTTTGTAGACGTCCAGAGGTAAAAATGGTTCCTCTCCCATAAACAAAGATATTTTTCCGACGTCCACACCCAATGCCTACTGTAACAGAATTCGCGGCCAAATGCCATGGCCGGTGGGTTACAATAAGCCAACCAAACTTACGCTATTGTAAGCTTGGTTGGCTGAAAACGTTAAAAGAACTCAACCACCACTTCTTTGCCTATCTCCCGCAACTCCTGGCAAATATCATTGACTACCTTATGCTTGAGGGCCAAATTGAGGGGGAGATTGGGATTTTGATGGGCCGGATTGATGGCCTGCCCTACTAAAACATGCAAATGGGTACACTGGCAAAGAAGTAGGCGGGCTAGCCTTGATGCCCCATCGGCACCACTTAACTCGACCATATCGCGGTAGGAAGTATCTTTACTCTTAGCGAGGCGAATTAAATCTAAAGCCCGGGAAAGGGTGAGTACGCCCTCGGTGACTAGATCGATGCCCGGGATATTAGCAATAGGCGGCACATCGGCTGCCGGGAAAGCCAAGCTGGTTAACAGGGGCCTTCCACTGACCCGGCTCACAATTTGGGCCGTTGTCCCCCCACAAACCACCTTTTTGCCTGTTGCGTTTAACAGTTTACTAGCAACCATTTCGTCTTGTTGTGGATCCTTTGGCGGGCCGGTAAACAAAGTGACATTCTCAACCGGCCTAATTTTCACTCCCACTACCGTAGTGTCATCACCCGGTTTGTGCATATATAAGTTCTCGCATACGTCCGCCAACATGGAAACAACTTTAGGCATATCGGACTCATGTTGTAGTAACTTCTCCACATATTGGGCCACGTTGGCCCATTGCCAACCCAGATTGAGCACGCCTCCTACACCCGCATGTACCACGCCATCGGAAATCATGAACAGGACATCGTTTTCCTCCACAAGGAAACGGGCCTCTCTGATCCGGCGACCGCCTACGTCGCGCATCTTTTTATCTATGGGAACAATGGCGCCCTGGCGCCAGAGAATGGTTTCGGGACTATCAAATTCCACCAAATAGGCCTCCCGCCGGGCCAAAAAAATCTGCAGAATATGAAATGTAGAGTAGGCCAACTGCCGCACCTGACAAACCGGCAGGGTATCGGCCAAGGTGGCCACTACCTCATCTACTTCCGCGCCCTGTTTAAGCATTGAACTAGCTATTTTTGTTGTTAGAGTGGCTAAGATGTTAGCTTTCACCCCACTACCCAACCCGTCGGCCAAAACGGTGAGCACCGAATGGGGTGTGCGCACTACCTCCACACAATCGCCACAAAGCTCTTCACCATACTTATTCAAGGAGCGGGTAAACGTTTCTACATACAGATTCATCGGTCGTCCTCTTCCCCTTGCACCAGCTTGATCAATTTCAGCAAAAGCATCTTGGAATCGGCAGTTACTTCGCCTAGTAAACCGGCAATCTCTTGAGCCACCCGCATCTGTTTGTTAATTACTTCTTGAGCCTTCTCCAGGGGCTCGGCGCGCACCTGGGATAGGGCCCTCTCTTGCATTTCGAATTTGGTCACATCGGAGATTACCCCTAAAATCAAATCACCCGATTGCAGGGGATTGATGGTCTGCATGGTGACCAACCCCAAATTGGGATAGATGACCCGCTTGCCAATTACCCACTTGCCACTATCGCGGACAAGACGGAAGTCCTCATCGGGGATAACACGTCCTATTGGCAAGCCGATGACTTTGCTAGCCTGCCGGACAAACATTCGCTCAGCCGCCGGGTTAAAGTCCTGAATAATCAGATCCTTATCCACGATGATAATAGCATTAGCTGTGGCTTGCATCACCAAGTTGGCCAGCGACTCGGCGCGGGAGCGCATATAGGGTATGCACATGTCTAGTTCGGCCATCCCGTCAAGGACTGCCGCCGCCTTTTCCCGACAGGTAGAATACCCACAGGCGCCACAATTGAGCTCGGCTTCGGGTGTTGTCTTGCCAATTTTGCTGAGTACTTGTAAAATCTCCTTCTCCGAGTGGGGAGTGACTTTTATAGGCTGGGGCCTATAATCGCAGGTGGTCGGTACCGTTGGCAATTGCCCTCTTTTCTGTTCTCGGGTGGCAAGGGAGGTCTGAAAGTTTATCAAGCGTTCTTTACGTTGAAAGAGGCTCTCTTCCCTAGGCATACCAGGTCCATCTAAGCAGCCACCGGCGCAGGCATTACACTCCACCAGACTGGCCTTTAACCCGCCCTCACGCATCGCCTCCAGGAGATCCCTCACTTGCTCCAACCCGTTGGCTTCCAGCAGTAGCTGCCCCTTCCCGTCCAAATATCTAAGCAAGCCACCGGCGGTAGGATACAGGGCCGCCAACTCCTGGTCCAATTCGGACCAAGGGCTGGCCGGTAAAGTTGCCGGATCTATACCTGCCTCCTCAAACCAAGCCCTTATTTCACTATAAAGCAAAACTCCATCGATCAAGCCGGCATTTTCGGGCCGGGCCGCCTCTTCTTTCTTGGCTAAGCAGGGTCCGATAAAAACTACTTGTGCCCCCGGATAATAGGCTTTCAACATGCGGGCATGAACCAATAGGGGTGACGCCACCGGTGCCAAAAAGGGTACCAGATCGGGATAATAGCGCTCCACCAAGTTGACTATCGCCGGACAAGCTGTTGTCAGCAGTGGGTTGGCATGTATTCGCCCTCTGTCCAGAAGCTTCTGATAGGCAGCTGAAACGACAGCGGCCCCGGCAGAAGTCTGGCTCACCTGGGCGAAACCCAGGCGCTTCAGGGCAGTAATCACCTGTCCAAGGGATGCCCCCGGCCACGCCGCTGCCAAAGCCGGCGCGATACTGACACATACGGGAGCCTTTCCCTGCAGCATATTCTCAACGGCCAAACGATCGCTGACTATTTCCTTGGCTTCTTGGGGGCAAACCAGAAGACACGTACCGCAGGCTATGCAACGCTCGTCATTAACACAAGCTTGGCTATCTTTAACCTGGATAGCCTTCACCGGACACAGGCGTACGCATTTATAACAATTCTTGCAATTAGCCGCTTTAACGCGCAGGACTGCCAGGGGAATCCACCTCCGGTAAGATATGCTCCCAGAATAGCTCGCTGACCTGTTCTGGTAACACATCTAGAATTTTCTGCTCGCCCACCTGTACCACCACTCCCTGCGTGCAGTGGCCAAGGCAAAACCCGGCCTGTAGATCTATTTGCGTTTGCAGATTGTGTTCTGCAATCGCCCTTAGCAAGGATCTGATCACGTCATATGATCCGCGAAGGTGACAGGAACTACCGATACACACTTTTATCTGTAGCATGGGCGGCCCTCCTTATTAATTTTTATTAAATGGTAGTAGAGGGTCGGCCCAAGGGGGCCCACCCTCCACGTTAAGGACGCTTCTATTCGTACTTATCCAGAATTTCCGGTATTTTATCCGGAGTCAGACGGCCATAGACGTCTTCATTGATCGTCAAGACGGGGGCTAGCCCGCAGGCACCTATGCAGCGCGATACTTCCAGTGTAAAGCGACCATCGCTGGTTGTATCGTTCACCTTAATATTTAGGTGATTTTCAATCGCGCTTACCAATTCTGCTGCTCCCCGCACATAGCAAGCCGTTCCTAAGCAGACGGCAATGCGATACTTGCCACGGGGCTTCAAGGAAAAATAGGAATAGAAGGTAGTCACACCGTAAACTTCAGATAGGGGCAGATTCAGTTCTTTGGCTACAATTTTCTGTACATCCTCCGGTAAGTAGCCAAAAATCTCCTGGGCCTTATGCAAGACCATAATTAGGGCCCCTTCCATGTCACGATATTCATCAATTACCCGAGCCAACTCCTGGTAACGCGGGTCTTGTTCCTTCTGGCAGTTGCACCCAGTGCATTTCTTCTCATCCATTGCTCTTCCTCCTTAGTAGCGCGAACGCGCTTGATAATGGGTATGCAGCAGCTGAAGAGCCTTTTCGCTATTGGGCTCACCCAAGAAACTACGATAGAGTTCCTTCACTGCCGGGTTCTCATGCGACTTCCGTATCTTCTTCAGCATGTCTTGCCGATACAGGGCGGCGGCACGATGCATGCGGATTTCCGGATCATTGGAGAGGGGCTGGCCTCCACCGCCGATACAGCCTCCAGGACAACCCATAATCTCGATGAAATGGTATTCGGCTTCGCCCGCCTTGATGCTTTCCAACAAGCGACTGGCTTGGGCCAAACCATTGGCAATGGCTACGCGCACATTTTGGCCAGCAATACGAACGGTAGCCTCACGCACTCCGGCAAAACCCCGAACTTGCTGGAATTCCACATCCGGTAGTTCCTTACCATCCAATACTTCGGCTACTGTGCGCAGAGCGGCTTCCATTACACCACCGGTTACACCAAAGATGGTTCCCGCACCGGTAGACATACCCATGGGTAGATCAAATTCGCTGTCGGGCAGGTTAGCAAAATCTATACCGGCTTCCCGAATCATGTTAGCCAGCTCGCGGGTGGTAATGACCGCGTCCACATCTGGGTAACCGCTGGCCTGCATCTCCTCCCGTGCCGCTTCCGTCTTCTTAGCCGTACAAGGCATGACGGAGACGGAGAAGATACGAGAGGGGCTGATGCCCACCTTTTCCGCGTAGTAGGTCTTAGCCAAAGCACCAAACATCTGCTGGGGCGATTTGCAGGAAGAAACATGGGGCAACATTTCTGGATAGAACCGTTCGCAATAACCTACCCAGCCTGGGCTACAAGAAGTGATAAGTGGCAAGTTCTCCTTATTCTTTAACCGAGAAATGAACTCGTAGCCCTCTTCCATAATGGTTACATCGGCGGCAAATTGGGTGTCAAATACCTGATCGAAGCCCAGCTTGCGCAAGGCCGTAACCAATTTGCCAGTGACCAGGGAACCGGCCCGCATATCAAACTCTTCACCGAGAGCCGCCCGCACCGCCGGTGCCACCTGCACAACCACGTGGGTTTCACTATTATGCAAAGCGTCCCATACTCGCTCAGTATCGTCCTTTTCTCTCAATGCGGCTACTGGGCAGACGTTTATACATTGCCCGCAACCGACACAAGGACCCTCTGCTAAACCGTGATTAAAGGGGGTGGCAACAATGCTGGCCGCACCCCGGTTGGCCATACCGATGGCACTAACCGCCTGGGTTTCTTGACAGACCCGTACACAGCGACCGCAGAGAACACATTTATTAGGATCACGCACAACCGAATGGCTGCTTTCATCTAGAGGCAAATCCCTTTTCTCGCCGCTAAATCGCACTTGGCGAATACCCAATTGGCGAGAGAGATCTTGTAATTCACATTCGCCATGGCGATTGCAAACTAAACAATCTTGCGGATGGTTGGCAATTAACAGTTCCAAGATGGCGCGGCGGGTCTTGCGGACCGTTTCTGAATTTGTCTGGACGACCATATTATTGGCAACCGGATATACGCAGGAGGCCACTAGATTGCGCATTCCTTCCACTTCTACGACACAGATGCGGCAAGCGCCTTCTAGCCGCAACTCGGGATGATAGCACAGGGTGGGGATGTGTACCCCGATCTTTTGGGCCGCCTCCAGGATGGTGGTACCGGCTTCAACTTCTACTGGATTACCGTCAATAGTCAGTTTGATACGTTCCATGTACCTCTTACACTCCTTTCCTAGCGGCTTATAGCCTTAAATGGGCACTTCGCCACACAAGCGCCACATTTAATGCACTTATTCTTATCAATGGTATGGGGCTGGCGAACCTCGCCGCTGATGGCCCCTACTGGACAAACCCGCTTACAGAGCCCACAGCCCTTACACTGTGCTTCAATTATATGGTAGGAAAGCAGGGCCTGGCAGACACCGGCCGGACACCGCTTTTCATTAACGTGGGCTTCATATTCATGCCGGAAGAACTTAAGGGTTGCCAAGACCGGATTAGGAGCCGTTTGTCCTAAACCACAAAGGGATGCCTTAGAGATTACTTCTGCCAGTTCTTCCAACAAGTCAATGTCAGCTTCCGTGCCCTCCCCTTCGGTGATGCGCTCTAAGATTTCCAGCATGCGCTTAGTGCCTTCACGACAGGGAACACACTTGCCACAGGATTCTTCTTGCGTAAACTCTAGGAAGAAACGGGCCACGTCCACCATACAATTATCCTCATCCATGACAATTAGCCCGCCCGAGCCCATCATGGAGCCGGCAGCGATGAGGGAATCATAGTCGACGGGTGTATCTAGCAAGTCGGCCGGTAAGCAACCACCGGAGGGACCACCGGTTTGACAAGCCTTAAAGGCTTTGCCCCCAGGGATGCCGCCACCGATATCGTATACAATCTCCCGTAGGGTGGTGCCCATGGGGACTTCTACCAGACCCGTGTTGTTGATATTGCCGGCCAAGGCAAAAACCTTAGTACCCTTACTGGTTTCCGTACCGACGGCAGCAAACTGATCTGGACCGTGGCGCAATATATAGGGGACATTAACGAAGGTTTCCACGTTGTTCAGGAGCGTCGGTTTGCCCCACAGCCCCTTAGTCGCCGGATAGGGTGGGCGAGGACGAGGCGTTCCGCGCTGCCCTTCGATAGACGCCAAGAGGGCCGTTTCCTCTCCGCAGACGAAGGCGCCCGCACCAAGACGAATGCCCACATCGAAGGAGAAATCGGTACCAAAAATGTTCTTGCCTAAGATACCAAGTTCTCGCGCCTGCTTAATGGCTTTGGATAGGCGTTCTACCGCAATCGGATATTCGGCCCGCACATATACGTATCCTTGCTGAGCACCGATAGCATAACCGGCGATAGCCATTCCTTCTATTACACTATGGGGATCGCCTTCGAGTATACTGCGGTCCATAAAGGCCCCCGGATCACCCTCGTCGGCGTTACAAACCACATATTTAACATCATCCTGAGCTGCCCGGGCAAACTCCCACTTGCGCCCGGTAGGGAAGCCACCGCCACCCCTGCCCCGTAATCCGGAGAGCTTCACTTCCTCGATGACTTCCTCCGGAGTCATGCGAGTAACGACCCGCGCCAGGGCTTGGTAGCCGTCGTGGGCTATATATTCTTCGATACTTTCCGGGTTAATGGCACCACAATTGCGTAAAGCTATGCGGCGCTGCTTTTTATAGAAACCTATATCGTTAAAAAGGGGTACAGCTTCTTCGGTCACCGGTTCTTTAAAGAGTAGGCGCTCCACAATACGCCCCTTTAAGAGATGCTCACTGACCAGTTCCTCCGCATCCTCCGGCTTGATCTGACAATAGAAAGCCCCTTCCGGATAGACCATAACGATGGGGCCCATTTTACAGAAACCGAAACATCCGGTTTCTACCACTTTAACTTCGTTAGCTAAATCATGCCGTTCTAGTGCCTCCTGCAGAGCGTCTTGCACCTTTTTACAACCGGACGAAAAACAGCCGGTTCCACCACAGACTAGAACGTGAGAACGTATTAGACTCAACTCGCTCACCTCCGATTTTTCGCAGCCTAAGCGCCGGGCAGTTTACCAACGGTATCCGCTAGCGAATCGATGATTTCACATACCTCCGCCGCGGTAACCTTGGTATAAACTTTTTCTTCCCCATTGGCACTGACAAATTTAACCACCGGCATATCGCTGGCGGGCATGGCCAAATCTTCGCCGATGACCACCAAATCCAGGCCGCGTCTGCCGACCTCCTCCATAGCTGTCACCATGACCTCCCGAGCACCAGCGGCTATCCCTACGGTACCTACCCCGATTATCAGTCGGTGATGAGGCTCCCGAATGGACAATTGTTTGCGCACGCGGTCACGAATGGCATTAAGTTCAGCAACGGTTAACATTGTTTTCACCTCCTGTTTTTTGACTCTTTGCAGTTAACAAACTTATTTTGTGAAAAAAATATCATACCGCGGCAAAAAAAGAAAGCGGAACTTACTTAGCCCAATATTAACAGCAATTGGAAAGAACGTCAAGATACATTTTAAACAGAGAAAAACACCCGGTCGTATAACAAAACCGGGTGTTGTTTTATTATGATCGCTTTTCTTGGGCTAAATGGTAGGATAGGGCTAGCAAACCAACACTTAGGTTTTCTTGCCGTACTTCCACCTCGATGGGAGCTTCAATGCGGGTTGGGGCGAAATTCCAAATGGCTCGTACTCCCGCCGCTAATAATTGGTCGGCAACCTTTTGAGCCGCCGTGGCGGGCACCGTGACGATGCCAATTTTTATTCCCAAGGATTTTACCACCTCAGTGATGTAATCGGCCGACAATACTTGTTGGCCGGCCACCTCTGTGCCTATTTTTTCTGGATCGTTATCAAAGATGGCTGCCAACATGAAGCCGTATTCATTAAAGCCTTCATACCGAGCTAAAGCTTGGCCCAGATGGCCCGCCCCCACGATCGCGATCTTATTGGGACGGTTAACCCCTAATATCTCCGTGATCTGTTGCATCAGGTCGCTGACATCGTAACCGACGCCCCGCCGTCCAAATTCTCCAAAGTAGGCCAGATCTTTACGGATTTGCACGGAGGTGATACCTAAAATGCGCCCCAGCTCCTCCGACGAAACTACCTCTACACCACTCTGGTCCAGTTGAGTAAGCGAATGCAAGTACAACGGTAATCTTTCAATTGTGGGACGAGGAATTACTACCAATTTTCCCATTGCGTGCCTCCTCTCGCCAATGTGGTCACTATTTATTCGGCATAGGGGTCAGGCTCGGTTTGGGAAGCAACCTCCACTTGGGGCAACCGGGGCACATTGGCCAGCACTTCTGCTAAAGCTGATCCCGTATTTAAGCTGCCCGTTTCTTCCAGTTTGACCAAGGCGGCCTGGGCCTCTACCTGGATCATATCAGTAAACAAGCCGGTGCCACAATATTTCTTATCGCCTGCCCGAATGCCATCCATATGCTGAGCCACATGGTCGGCCAGAGAATTGGCGCCTGCCACCAGATAATGGGTATTGATATTGTTCTTACCCACTAGGCCCCGCTCCACCGAGGCGGCTCCAGTGCCTCCGTGCTGAGCTAAGGGAATGTATCTGCCGCAATTCAAATAGAGGGCCCGCTGAACCACCTGCAAACGCTCCCGGTCCGGTTCATGCTTAACATCTTTCTTGGCCGCATGCTCCATGCCGATAGGATAAGCGATAGCGTCGGCACCGGTGTAGCGAATAAAGCAGCAAACCTGCTCAGCAAAACGCTCTAATTTTTCACCGGTTAGTCGTTCATAGGGCAGAGCCTGGCCACTTTGGCCGGTAGCACCAAACTCGGCCTCCAACATCATATCCCTATTGCCTAAGATGAGGCGCACACCTTCTACAATTTCTCTGGTAACAACAAAGTCAAGAATGGGCGGCAATTTTTCCGTGTCGATCATACCCCAAGCAGGAGCAGCCGCCTGCACTACCGCCAGAAAATCCCGCCGGAATCGGACGTATTCGGGACTGGTCAGGTAGTCCACATAGCGCTCAAAGGTATCATCGCTAATCTTCAGTTCCTCCGCCGCAAAGGCGTCTTCCATATGTTTCATCGCATGCCGAATGCGAGCAGCAGCTAGCTGCCGAGCCAAACCTTCCGTCTTCTTGCCGCTGGGCTCCCGTGTTTCATCGTATTTGGGGACCTGAAAATGGTCGAGAGCAACCGCTAGGTACTTAGCGTTATATGCTTCGGCATAGCTGGCTATCTGCTGAACCGCCTGCCGTGCTCCGGCCACTACGGTTGGTTCCGACTGCTGTACATCTACTCCTGCCAGAGGGGGAATTCGAGCCGGATCATTTCCGATAGTTGACGCCGAGTTGTAACTCAATTGCAAGATCATCGGCGATTGCTCCCCGGCGGCAGCGGCCATGGCAAAAGCCCGTGCTTGTACTTCCACCGGCAGATTGACATTGGATGCCAAGATAGTAACCCGCTTATCCGGTTCTATCAAATTGCCCTCCTTATCAAAGGGGCAAAAGTGCTCAAAGATGGCTCGCAGTTGTCTCCCGGTAAGTAACACTTTTATTACCTCCCTTTCCGCTGAGCGAAACTCTCACACACCCAATTATACCCGATCCAAGTAGTCGCCAGTACGAGTATCGATGCGGATCTTATCACCGATGTTAATAAAGAAGGGTACGTTTACCACTAGGCCGGTCTCCATGGTGGCTGGCTTACTACCTCCAGCAGCCGTGTCACCTTTAACCCCCGGCGCCGTGTCGGCTACCGTGAGCTCCACATAATAGGGCAGCTCAATACCGAAGATGCGATTCTTGTGCATGATATCGGTGATGCTGTCATTCTCCTTCAGATACTTGATGTCATCACCGATGATATCGCGGGAGATATTAATCTGCTCATAGGTTTCGGTGTCCATAAAGGTATAAAAATCGCCTGCATCATAGAGATACTGCATTTCTTTTCGTTCCACATGGGCCCGGCTTACTTTTTCACCGGCCCGGAAGGTCCGCTCCTGCACGCTGCCGGTTTCCACGTTTTTCAATTTAGCCCGCACAAAAGCGGCTCCCTTCCCCGGTTTCACATGCTGGAAATCTACTACAGAGTAAACGACGCCCTCAATTTCTATGGTCAGACCGGTACGAAAATCGTTGGTTGAAATCACATCAATTACCTCCTCGTGTAGTAAATACTATCCGATGATGATTAATTCCTTATCATGACTATTGAAATTGTGGTAGCCGGTTTCAGTTACCAAGACCATATCTTCAATACGTACTCCACCCCAGCCGGGAAGATAAATGCCCGGTTCGATGGTCACTATCATGCCCGGCTGCAATACATCGGTCGATGTTTTGCTAGCTCGCGGCCCTTCGTGAACCTGCAAACCGACACCGTGCCCTAAACTATGGCCAAAATATTCGCCATAACCGGCCTCGGTGATGATATCACGGGCCACCTGGTCCAGTTACTTGCCCGGTAGTCCGGGGCACACCGCCTTCTGGGCCTTGAGTTGGGCTTCCAGACCAATGTTATAACTCTCCCGCTGCTTATCACTGGGCCGCCCTAATACTACTGTACGCGTCATGTCCGAACAATAGCCGCCGCTAATGGCGCCAAAGTCTAATGTCAGGAAATCGCCAGCCTGTAGCACCCGTTCGGTGGGTCTACCATGAGGTAAAGACGAACGAGGCCCCGAGGCGGCTATGATAGGAAAGGCCACTCCCTCCGCACCTAGGCGGCGCATGGCAAACTCCAGATCTAAAGCGATTTCCAATTCACTCCGCCCGACTTTGATCTCCGGCAACACCTGCTCAAAGGCGGCCTCGGCGATCTCAGTAGCCCGCTGCATATGGGCAATCTCCGTCTCATCCTTAACTAGGCGCAGCTTTTCAACGATGCCACTCAAAGGCACGAGTTGCACTGACAATCGTTGCTTAAGATCCTCATACTGGGCATAACTTGCAAAGTCCTGCTCGAAGCCTAGGCTCTTAATTTCATCGGCTTGTAGCAAATCGCGTAGGGCG
Source organism: Bacillota bacterium (assembly GCA_012727835.1). The sequence goes on along the minus strand of JAAYGE010000206.1, from coordinate 2,446 downwards.
TCTACTCCCGGTTCACCAATGCGAACTACCTCAAATTCGGGTGCTTGGACCTTAGCTTGTTCTATGTAGCGAAAATCGGTAAGCAGATAAGCCCGCCTTTGGCTCACCACTAGTGTACCCGCCGAACCATGAAAACCACTGATATAACGTCGGTTTTCTGGGCGCATAATCATGATAGCATCCACACCCGCAGCTGCTACCTCTGCTCTTAGCTTTGCCAACCTGCTCATTTCTTTCCCTCCTTAAACAATTTCCTACCGGTTATTTGCTGTCAAAGGGCCAACAAATATTTATTATAACAAAATTGGTAGGCAGACCAATGGCTGCCGCATAAACACCTATGGTTCTTCCCCTTCTTCTAGCCAGGTCATAACTAGACAAAGGACTCGGCGATTACGAGCCCACATATCGGCAAATTCGGGCAAGGGTTTCGGTTTATTGATGCCCAGCTCAATTATCAGGCTAGGAATCCGATAGGTAGTAACCACATGATCCCGGGCCATGCCCCCAATACCTCCCGAACTGTGCCGCAGCCGGTAGCCGGTAAGGCGGGCTACGGCTTGAGCTAAACCCCGATCCCGCTCTAACCAGGCCCCGGTCTGGTAATAGTAATAAAAGACTTCATTACCCACCGAATGATAGGTCAGATGGGCGCAGAACTGCTCTTCTCGATGGAGCTGGTCCAGAGCAATTACCTCCGGTTCAGTTAAAGGCCCTAGCCCGGCGTAATTGGCCCAAGCCGGATGGGGAGGCCCATAATTCCGCGCCAAATGCCAGTTAGTAGGATACTGGCGATTCAAGTCTACACCCCGCCCATTGGCCTTCCAACGGGTAAAATCCCGAGAGCCGCCATTGATGGCCACCAAGCGGTCGAAATTGGGGCTGCTACGGCCCGAAGTAGCCACTATTTCCACCCCGTCGGGGTTAACCATAGGCACTACATATAAAGTATATGTAGATAACAACTCTCTCAAGTCGTATTCATAAAAGGGTTGCCCCGTATGATAATGATAGGCATAATGTTCAATCATGGTCATGAGCAAAAAGCTGCTGATCCACTCGCTGCCGTGATGGGCTCCATCCAGCAGAATCTTTTTACTTCCATGGCCCAATTTGACCAAATAGATGGCTCGCTGTTCCACCGATTCCCCAATTATGTCCACGTCCAGCAGCTCATACTGTTTAGCTAAAGCCTGGAGGTGTCCTAACATCCTTTCATAGGTATAGACACCCTTGGTGCGTACGACAGACTTGAATTCTAGATCAGGATAGAGGGGAATTTCAGTAACTGGCTGCGGCTCCTCTTTAGGAACCGGCGGTTCTTCCTGTTGCTCCTGCCAGTTCCACCCGACGGCCTGCACCTGCACGCTAGGTGGCTGGGCTTGCACATAGAACCACACATCCAAATACAAATAGACGACCAACAAGGTCAGGATGGATCCCAAAACTGTAATTAAGCGCCGAATATGCCATGCCTCCTCTTTTATCCATAGCGTGCTGTTTATCTTCTAGTTAGGAGGGGCAGATTCCTTTCGTTAAAAGGCAAAAGTAAAAGGGGCTGGCGCAAAAAATTTGCCCAGCCCGCAACGGCTATTTCACCGGGGTAGGTTGGTGGATGCGGATACGACCGCCCACACTGATCACCACCCCCAAGTAATGGCCGTACTTATTCTTTAAATATATAGAACCGTTGTCCAACTGGCGCAAACCATAAAGTCCAGAGGCGGGAAAGGAAAAGTCTAGACTGAGGGTTCCCACCCGTTCAATGCCTGGCGGCCAGTAAACCCGCTTGATCAGCTCCCATCGCCCCGGGGCCGAGGCCCAAATGGCGTAATTATCTATGTATACCTCCACCCGATAGGGGCGCCCTTCCGCCATGGCAGCAAAACGGGCCGCTCGCAGATCATTGGATAGGTTGATGACGGTTGACTGTAACAACTGGCGCGACCGTTGCTTGGCCAGGTGGGGAGAGGCCGCCAGTCCTAACAGGAGACCCAGGATGGCTAGGCAGATGAGTAATTCTATTAGGGTATAGCCCCGCCGCTGCACCTTACCCCGTCCCCTCCTATTCAAATAGATACTCCCAGGCTTTAACTTTGGGCACCACCAGTCCCGCACCACTGACCTGGCCCGGGAATTGCTCTACCGTCAAGTTCCAGCCCGGAAGGAGATCGGCATGAACCTCCAAAGAACCGGCAATAAGGGCTCCCCTCACCTGCAGGTTATGAACATCCAGGTGCCCCTGTACCCAAAGCACCCCGTCTAGCATCAACCTGCCACTCGGTTCCGTCGGCTGCCAGCAGTCACCAGCAACCAACAGGTTGATATGGCCCACACAACTTTGCCAGTGCAAATCGCCCCGCACGATCAAGGTGGCAGCCGGTTCATCTTCCCGGGGGCCAATGACCTGCAGATCGGTCCAATCGGCAGACAAGCACTCGTAGGT
>JAAYGE010000205.1 GCA_012727835.1 Bacillota bacterium | reverse complement strand
GGTTAGTCAAAGAATTGATGGATGCCCTAGAGGCCAGAGGTACGCAGGTGGATTTCGCTATCCACCCGGTGGCCGGTCGTATGCCAGGGCATATGAATGTGCTCTTAGCCGAAGTAGATGTGCCCTACGATAAGCTGCGGGAAATGGACGATATCAATCCCGAATTCCCGGAAACCGATGTGGCCATTGTGGTCGGTGCTTGCGACGTTGTCAACCCGGCAGCCAATTCAGCAGAGGACACGCCCATTTATGGTATGCCCATACTGAACGTGGATCAGGCCAAGCATGTCATCATCTGCAACCTGGATAAAAACCCGGGCTATTCGGGGGTAGATAACCCGCTATACGACATGCCCCATGTGCGCCTCTTGCTGGGTGATGCAAAAGAATCATTAAAACAGCTATTGCAGGAAGTGGAAGCTTAATAAAGGGCCAACGCAGAAAGCTGTTCAGGGCAAGAGCCTTGAACAGCTTTTTTAATAGTTAGTAAGGAATTGGCCATTTAATTTCATTTCAGGTATGATATACATGTGCTCTGTAGCACTTCTTGAATAATGTGAAAAAGGAGGGGTTATGATAATTGAAAGAAGTTAAGGACACAATGAAAGAAGTGCTAACTGCTGTTGCCCCGGTAACAGCATTGGTACTTCTAATACAATTAACTATTGCGAAGACGCCCCCGGCTGTAATCGGACAGTTTGTGGCAGGCGCCATCTTTGTTTTAGTAGGTTTATTCCTCTTTTTACTAGGCGTTAATATCGGCCTCTTACCCATTGGGCGGACAATCGGAGCGGAGCTGCCCAGTAAAGGTTCCATTTATTTCTTTTTTATTGTATCGCTCTTACTGGGAGTGGCTGTAACGATAGCTGACCCGGACGTGATGGTCTTAGCCAACCAAGTGGCTGCAGTTTCTGAAGCCGCTATCGGCCGTTCACTGTTGATCTTGACGGTAGCTGTTGGTATGGGCTTTTTCGTAGCTGTGGCCATGCTTCGGATTGTTCTAGGGGTCCCTATCCAATATCTCTTTGCAGGTGGTTATGCCTTGCTAATGCTCCTGTCCTTGTTTGCTCCCGCCGATTTCATTCCTATTTCCTTTGATTCGGGGGCTGTTGCCACCGGACCGTTAATTGTACCTTTTGTAATGAGTTTAGGGTTGGGTACGGCTTCCGTACTACAAGGTAGATCGCCACTACGAGACGGTTTCGGGCTTATGGGACTAGCAGCTCTTGGCCCTGTTTTGGCCGTTATGCTTTTAGGGGTGATTTACTCTTGAGTATCTTTGCAGGTATTGGACAAACATCTCTCGAAGTATTACAAGCTCTCTTACCTTTAGTTATTATTTTGTTGCTTACGCCGCGTTTTGTGGAGCTGCCAGAAGGCTTTATGCAAAAAACCATCAAAGGCCTGCTACTAACTTTTGTGGGTTTAACCTTGCTGTTACATGGTATCAATGTGGGCTTTAACCCAGCTAGCCAATTAATAGGCGAAATTCTTGGAGGACGGGACAACCGTTGGATCGCTATTCCCATAGGAGCACTGGTGGGCTTTGTGGTTGCTATTGCGGAGCCTGGGCTGCGGGTACAAGGTGCCCAGGTGGAGGAGGCTTCCAGTGGGGCTATTAAACAGAATGTGCTAGTTTATACAGTGTCTATTGCTGTAGGCCTGGCTGTAGGAATAGGAATGGCGCGCATTGTTTTTGGCATTCCGTTTACCTATATCGCCTTCCCTGGATACATCCTCTTAATCATACTGTTGCGTTTTACCGAGCCGACCTTTTCTGCTATCGCCTTTGACTCGGGAGCAGTAGTGACCGGGCCTATGGTTGTCACAATCATTCTCTCGCTGGCGGTAGGCGTAGCTACAACTACGCCCGGTCGGAATCCTATTGTAGACGGTTTTGGTATGACTGCTTTTGTGGCCTTAGCCCCCATTATGGCAGTCATGTTGCTGGGCCAGATTTATAAGAACAAGGACTAGAAAGGTGGTTACCATGCAAGTTAACAATCATGATCTAATCGTAACGATTGTGAAGAGAGGCTACGCGGAACGAATTGTTAAGGCGTCTAAACAAGCCGGAGCGGAAGGAGCCACCATTCTGTATGGCCGCGGCACCGGTATTCATGAGCAAAAGAAGCTGCTTGGCATTTCCATCGAACCGGAAAAGGATATCATCCTGACCGTTATAGCCAAGGAAAAAACAGAAAAAGTGTTAGCGGCCATCAATGAGGCCGGAGAATTGGATAAGCCGGCTACCGGCATTGCCTTTGTGGTGGAACTAAGTAAAGTGGTTGGTATTTCCCATTTAATGAAGAAATAAGAATGATGAGGGGGCCTGTTCGCCAAATTGGTGAACAGGCCCCTTTTTACTCGTATCCGGCGCAAGACTCGCATAAGTTTATATAAGTAATAGAGGCAAAGGAAGGGGGTAAGGGGTTGCAACAGTGTCTGGTCATAGGACGCACTAACGTGGGTAAGACTGCGTTCGTGCTAAACTTTGCCGAGTACTTGGGGCTAAGTCGGGTGGAGATCACTTTTAATTACCCCGACGGTTTCGCCACCAAGCAAACCTTTCGCATAGATCATGCCCGCCAGGAATTGATAGGGCGGGGACAACATAAAACCCGTTGTCTACAGGCCCTCGAGATCGATGTACCCGCCGGTAAAACGAAGAAAAGGATCTTGCTCACCGACAGCAGTGGATTTTCCGACGGAATTCCCAGCGAGCAGGCAGTGCGCCAAGCTGCTGCCCAAACCTTACTAGAGATTAAAAAAGCAGCATTGGTCTTGCACATGTTAGATGCCTCTAGCGCCCATGCGGTAGGTGAAGTGGATCGCCAAATAGCTAACTACGCCGATACACGAGGTGGTTACGTGATTCTCGCTAATAAGATGGATTTGCCCCAAGCTCGGGCCGGATTAGCGCTCATTCGCCAACAATCCCTAAACAGCTGGTGATCCCGATTTCAGCCCTCTATAAGCGGGGGTGTAAGGAGGTGAAAGCCTTTGTGGCCAGCAGTTTATAAACACCTACTAGGCTTCGGTTCGGCCTATTGCGTCGGTTGGGATATTCGCTTGTTGGACGATGCTTTGGATAGCGAGATAGACCAGGTGCTAGGAAAGCCGAATTGGAGTTTGCGTCTCGGCGCCGGCACTACTGCTTATGCCCTTTACGCGTTTGCTCTGGCAGTGCTACTTGACCCAGCCATCGGAGTGTGTTTGCTAACCGGCGCTTATGCGGTGGGCATGATTGGCGAGCCCCAGGTCCTACCAAGCAAACTGCCGGGCTATGTGGAAGGAGCGGTACTTTGGGCAGCGGCCGCCTGGCGTTATGGGTTGGCAACCGCCTGGGCCGCCTTGGGCATCATGATTGCAGTCCAGCTTATCGATGACTTACTCGACCATGCTCAAGACCAATGGCTTAAATCTCCCAACTGGACCGGCAGATTAGGCCAAGTTGGCACCATAATCGTCTGTCTAGCCCTCCTAGCCATCCTCTATTTCCTGGATGCCTGGCTTTTGGCCTATGCGACCCTCACCTTTACCTATTTTCAGATACGAGAGCGGGTAAGACCCCATGGGTAGTTATATAATTCTAGGCTTGATAGCCTTGTGCATAGGTTATTTCCTAGGACGCCACACCGGATGGAAAGAGGGGATGGAAGAAGGCATAGCCTATGCACCTATCGAGCTGAAAGCAAAAGCACTGCAGCAGGGCGTTTGCCCCCTTTGCCAAACGGCCTTTTATGAAGAAAATGATACTAACCCCTTCCAACTCCCTAGCCAACAGGAAATTCCGAGCCGCGTAACGAATTACAGCAGTAATAAGCTATACTAGCAGCATCTAGAAGGGAGGGATTGCCCTGCAGATTAAGCTGAGAATCTACGGCGATGTTAATCATTATTTGCCGGCCAACACGAATCTAGATGAAGTAACTATGCAACCGATCACAGTATTGCGGGAATTAATCAACTCCCTGCGCATTCCCCAATATGCCATTTGGCTCGTCAAGGTCAATGGAGAAGAAGTAACCCTTGATCAGAATCTTGCCGATGGCGATACGGTAGAAATTTTTGCCGCCGGAGACGGTGCTTAATACTTAGCAAGCTGCATGTCACATTTGAGTAGTGGCGTGCGGCTTTCCGCTTCTTTCAGCTAGCAACTCTTTCTGTTACACTGAAGATGGCAATATGACCATCAAGGAGGTAATGGGTTGCATAGTAACGATGTTCATAAAGATAAAGCTATCATAGCAGCTCTTGAAACACCGGATCAGCCCAGCGACTTAAGTGAGTTGGCAGCCTTAGTTGAGGCAGCAGGGGCGGAAGTCGTGGGCGAAGTGGTGCAAAGCCGTAACCGACCCCACCCGGCCACCTACTTTGGCAAAGGTAAGGTGGTTGAAATTGCTGCCCTGGTGGCGGCTACGGAAGCCACCCTATTAGTGGTGGACAGCGAACTGACTCCTTCACAAATCCGCAACTTAGAAGAGGAAATAGAGGTACAGGTACTAGATCGTACCCAATTGATAATCGACATCTTCGCTCAACGGGCCCGCACCTATGAGGGGCGCTTGCAGGTGGAAATCGCCCAGCTCTCCTATGCTCTGCCACGTCTTACGGGGCGCGGCACCGAAATGTCGCGTCTAGGGGCAGGTATTGGCACCCGCGGGCCCGGCGAAAGCAAATTGGAATATGACCGGCGCCGGATCCGGGAACGGATCAGGGAATTGCGTAAGGAAGTGGCCGATATTAAGCGTCATCGGGCGTTGCTCCGGGCCGGCCGGGTACGGCGTGGCTACCCGCTGGTCTCGCTAGTAGGGTATACTAACGCCGGCAAATCAACTCTACTTAACGCCCTTACCAATGCGGATATCTTCGTGGCCGATATGCTCTTCGCCACCCTCGACCCGACCACCCGCGTATTGGATCTGCCCGATGGGCAACAGGTAGCCATTACCGACACGGTTGGCTTTATTTCCCGCCTGCCGCATATGTTGGTAGACGCTTTTCATGCCACTTTGGAAGAAGTAAAAGAATCGGACCTGCTGATCCATGTGGTCGATGCGGCCAATCCCAACCTGTACGAACAGATAGATTCGGTACAGGCTGTGTTAAGCGAGCTGAAAGCAGCCGATAAACCCCAAATTATTGCCTACAACAAGGCGGACCTGCTGCCCTATCCGGATGCTTTTATGCCACCCATTAGCGAACACCCATGGGTAATGGTATCGGCCATATCCGGTCAAGGGTTAGACAAATTGCGGCAACTTATCGCGGAGAATCTGCCCAATGCTCCAAAGCGAGTAACATATTTCTTACCCCACGACAGGGGAGAGGTGGTTAGCTGGCTCCACAATCATGGGGAAGTAATACAACAAGACTATGAAGCCGCTGGCGTGCGGCTGGTAGTAGATCTCCGCCCGGCATTAATTAGACAGGTGTCTAAGCAGTTTGCCGTACAACCGTTAGAAGGAGTGGCAGAAATAGAAGATGCAGAATAGTTTATGGCAACGTTTTGGCATTCGACCAGAGCTGGTAACCTTGGCGGAAGCAATAGAAGAGCGAATACAAACACAACACAAGAAAATTGGGGCTGTGGTGGCTGAAAACCAAATGCGCGTTATTGCCGCTCTACAAAACCAACATCTGTCCGATTGGCATTTAAACGGATCCACGGGCTATGGATACGGCGATACGGGCAGGGAAGTCTTGGATGGCGCCTATGCCGAATTAATGCAAACGGAGGCCGCCCTGGTACGACCCCATTTTGTTTCTGGTACCCATGCTATCGCCTGTGCCATGCTCAGCAATCTGTGCCCTGGACAGGAATTAATTCTGGCCTCCGGCTTACCCTACGATACGCTAGAAAGCGTCATCGGACTACGTCCAGCCCCCTTAGGCAACTCTTTGCTAGATCGGGGGATTAGCTACCGGGTAATCCCACTGAACGAGGCTGGCACTATTGATCTGGAGGCGGTAGAAGCCGCCATTACCCCACGCACCGGTATGATCCATCTACAGCGAAGTCGCGGCTATTCGTCCCGTCCACCCCTCACCCTAGAACAAATCAAACAGGTGGCCGATTTGGCCCATAGTAAAAATCCGGATATCATCGTCTTTGTGGATAATTGTTATGGCGAATTTGTAGAAACGCAAGAACCGGGGGCCATGGGAGCCGATCTGATGGCGGGCTCACTGATCAAGAATCCGGGGGGCGGGCTAGCCATCACAGGAGGATACGTGGCCGGCCGAGAGCCCTATGTGGCCAGGGCTGCTGAACATTTGACAGCTCCTGGGTTGGGCAATGAAATGGGGGCTACCTTTGGCCATCTACGGCCCATGCTTCAGGGCCTATTCCTTGCCCCTAATGCGGTAGGGGAAGCCCTCAAGGGAGCCGTTTTTGCTGCCGCTCTTTTTCAAGAGTTGGGTTTTAGCGTTTCACCCGCTCCCGAAGCAACCCGCCATGACATCATTCAGTCGATTCAATTCACTGGTCCGGAGCAAGTGATCGCCTTTTGTCAGGCCATTCATGCGGCCGCTCCCGTGGATGCCCACGTAACACCCGTACCGAGTGATCTGCCCGGTTACACTGACCCGGTCATAATGGCGGCTGGCGCCTTCGTCTTAGGCGGTTCACTGGAGCTATCCGCCGATGCACCACTTCGGCCTCCCTATAATACCTATTACCAGGGCGGCCTCACCTACGCCCACGCCCGTTTAGGCATCCTTATGGCCGCCAGCCGCGTGCTGAGCCTGAAATAAAATTAGCCGTATTTATATCGAAAGGGCTATCGCAAAAACACTTTTGCGATAGCCCTTAGCATTTTATAGATTTTCTTCGCATATGCTTGTCCTAGAAGAGCCGGAAGACACCGATCACTTTTCCCAGCACTATCACATTTTGCGTCAGAATGGGGGATAGGGAGCGGTTTTCTGGCTGCAGCCGAATGTGGGTTTTCTCTTTATAAAAGGTCTTAACCGTAGCTTCATCACCTAGCAAAGCCACGACTATGTCGCCGTTATCGGCAGTATTCTGGCGGCGCACTAGGACATAATCCCCGTCTAGAATGCCGGCTTCGACCATGGAGTCGCCCCGCACCTGCAAAATAAAGACTTCCTGATCGCGGATTACTTGGCGAGGAAGGGGGAAATAATCTTCAATGTTTTCCACTGCTAAAATGGGCGCACCAGCCGTAACTCTACCCACAACCGGCACGGGCACCGCGTCTACCACCGACTGAAAACTATCATCCAGTATCTCTATGGCCCGAGGTTTAGTTGGATCCCGTCTAATAAAACCCTTCTTTTCTAACGAATTTAAGTGACTATGTACTGTGGCGCTGGAATTTAGGCCCACTGCTGCTCCGATTTCCCGAACAGACGGCGGATAGCCCTTTTCTAACACCGATTGTTTTATAAAATTTAGAATCTCTGCTTGCCGCTTAGTCAAGGTCGGTTTCACTTCCTCACCTCACCCCGTTTATTCGGCTCCAGTATAACAAATGCTAAGTATTGGTGTCAAACATTAGTTTGCTTTTTCTCTTGACTTATAAAAATTGGGGTTTATAATGTATACAGAACATGTGTTTGGGGGTGCCTATAATGACTCATCACGGGGGCAAAAAGGGCTGGCGTTTAGCTTTAGGAGTTTTTTGTCTAGCCCTCTTTATTATAGGTTACGCCTTTGCTCACCACAGCTCGGCCGCCGATAATCGGCCTGCACCGACTTATGTGGTGCAGCAAGGCGATACTCTGTGGAGCATAGCAAAATCCCACAGCTCACCGGAGCAGGATATAAGGCTCATTGTCTATCGTATCCGGAAGCTGAACAAACTCGATAGCCCGGTCATTTATCCGGGGCAATGCTTACTACTTCCTGCCTCACCTTAATAATAATAAGCGCATAATAGCCTCCGAATGGGTCAAGCTATGGGTAGCTTGAGCAAAGGAGGTGAGGGTATGGCAGATAAACGCATCCCTTGGCGCTCGCACGAGTTCAATCCCGAACTTGTTGCCGGCCTAATACCCGATGGTTTGAATGAATTCTTACATCCCGACTACCCCGATCTTCCATACCCGGATGGGATAAACGATATCACCTGGTATCGCGATCCTCTAGTCAATAATGACGAACCTAGCCCTCATCCGCATGCCGACTGGCCTCCCAGTGAAGCGGATAATTGGCTATATCCCTATGATCCCTACTACCCTCCGACTAACTAGTTAAGATAACCCCTGCGGCAAAGCAGGGGTTTTATTTGTTGCTGTCGTTAGCCAGCGTCCAAATCACTTGTAAAAGGGCCCGCCCTACCCGATTTATAAGGTCTGGCTGTAGCTGCTCCCAGGAATCACTGGGCCGATGTCGGTGGGGGTGGTAACGAGCCTGATAGGCCCAGCTGAGCGTAATACTGGGTACTCCCACTTCTGCGAAAGAACGAGAATCGACAGCAGCGAAACGACGTTGCACCCATTTAGACTTAACTCCAGCCGCTTGAATTGCCCTCCGAGCTGCTCTAGCAAATGACCTCCCCGAAGGGCGAGAGGGTTCGCACCAAACATCAAGAGAGTTGCCACCGATTCCGCCTAACATATCAAGATTTAGCGCCCGCGCATGAGGGGTCAACTGCTGCTCCACTAAAAGTTGGGCCAGCGCCCGGCTGCCGCTTAGGTTCATTTCTTCGCCGCTGGTAAAAACGAAGGCCACATTGTGCCCAGGTGGTTGGGGGCAGGTGGCCATAGAACGGGCTATCTCCAGCAAAATAGCAACGGCGACCGCGTTATCATCGGCGCCGGGAGAAAGTTGGCCTTCTTTAACACCTAAATGATCGTAATGGGCCACCAATAACAACCATTTGTTACTGGCACCACGCTTGATGGCAATAATGTTTCGCCCGGTCAATTCGGTTTCGGGGACGGTAAAAACATGTTCATAACTGGAGAACCCCACTTGAGTCCACGGCTCTAACTGCCAGTCGGTTAATTGGCGTATTAAATAGGCGGCAGCCTGCTGTTCACCCTGGGTACCTACCGCCCGTCCTTCATAGGAGGGTGACGTCAATTCGATGATATGTTGCTGCACCAGCTGATGGTCAAATTGATTAAGCAATTGCTGTAAGGTATCCATCCCCACATTTGGGCGGCGATAGACTTCCGGCCGACAGGCCCAGCAAAGGCTTGCCATTAGCAAAAGTAACAGCCACTGGATTAAGGATCGTCGGGATAATATAGTTCTCACCCCAATCGGATTTAGTTTTACCCGACTTCCGCTAGTCAATGAGGCTAAGAAACTACCATTGTCTAGCAATCGGGGGGTGATATAATGGGGGTAAACGGAAGGGGGGCTAGCTGTGCGGGTAATCGTTTACGCCCGGGTGAGTACGGAAAACGCCCACCAAGAAACCAGCTTAGAACGACAGGTGGCCGAACTTACTGCCTTCGCCGAAGCCAGTGGCTGGCAAGTGGTGCAGGTAATTGAAGAGCAGGAGAGTGGCTTTAAGGATGATCGGGAGGGTTTTATACGGGCTCTCGATTTGCTGCGCCGCAACCGGGCCGACGGCCTTCTAGTGCAAGACGATAGTCGTTTAGGGCGCGGGAACGCGAAATTAGCCTTGCTTTACCAGGTACAAAAATATGGAGGACAAGTCTATTCTCTAGAAGAACAGGGCCCCTTGGGTTTATCTGAATTGGAGCAAATGGTGTTGCAGGTGCTGGGCGTAGTAGAGGAATACCAACGCCGTCTGATCAATCGTAAGATCAGCCGCGGCGTGCGTCGGGCCATTAAAGAAAAGGGGTTTCGGCCGGAAAGGAACCTGGCAAATAAAGGGGGAGGTGGCCGCTCTCGCCTGGATGTACCCATTGGGGAGATAGTGCGTTTGCGCCAACGGGGGCTAACCTTCCATGAGATTGCCCTCACACTGCGGGGAATGGGATTCAACGTTTCTAAAGCCACGGTTCATAGGCGGTATCAGGAGTGGGAAGCCAAGCAAGCACAAGCTAATGACATTTCCCGGGCATAGACAGGCAATCGGTTATTTCGGCATAGATTGACAGGTACTAGGGAGAAAGCGGACGGATTTTGTCTGGCCGCAAGGAGAATGGGGTGTGTTAGAGATGGATATAGAAGCTATTAAAGCTTGGGCTAGAAGCAAAATGCTAGAAGTAGACGAAAGCCCGCTGGAGCCGGGCTATCGTTGGTATCATGGGGTGCGTACAGCTCAGCTGGCGATCCATTTGGCGAAGGAAATGGGATTAGAAGTGGACATCAAAGTGCTAGAGTTAGGCGGACTTTTACACGATATCGGCAAAGCCGGCTATCGAGGCTCCGAACCCCACGGACCCCGCGGCGCTAACATTATTCGGCGGGAGATAGGGCATCTCTTCTCTCCTGACAAGCTGGAAGTGGTAACGGCCATCGTAGCTAACCATTATCAACGTCCCAAGAGCAAATATTGGCGAGGAAAGAAGGCTCCCAATTTCCCACCCGAAGTGCTGCTGGTACAAGATGCGGATATCCTTGATCACATGGGGGCCAACGCCATTTGGCTAGCTTTTCATTATGGCACTGCAGAAGGACGCAATCAGGCGGCCGCAATTCAGCATTTTTATCAGGTTGATCCGCCCTGGTATGAAGAATGCCTGGCCTCATTAAATTACGAGATCAGTCGCCGCGAGTTGGAGCATCGACTCAACTTTGCGCACCACTTCTACCAGCAGTGGGAAAGGGAAGAAGGTGGGAAACTAACCTGCCTGTCCTAATACCCTATGTCCATGTAGCCCACGATAAAGCTTACCCAATTGTAGCGATTCCTGCTGTCTGTCCGCTTCTGCTATGCACCTATGTTCGCCCCAATTGTTGAGAAAATAGTAGGCAACTTAGCGACTACTGACTACTGCGAAAGAGTCGTTAACCTATGCTATACTGAAGAGGAGATATTGTGCCAGAAGGAGGTAGGAAGCATGTGCAAGATATTAGTGCTGGAAGACGAGGCTTCTATTCGGGGCTTTATAGCAGTTAATTTGCGCCGCCATGACTTTACGGTGATTGAGGCGGCAACAGGGGAAGAAGCCATTGAAATCATCCGGGACCAACCGGACATTCAGTTGGCCCTGTTAGATATTATGTTGCCGGGTATTGATGGCTTTGAGGTCTGTAAAGAGTTGCGGCAGCTACGACCGCAAATGGGGATTATTATGCTCACAGCTAAAGGGCAAGAACAGGATAAAGTTACGGGTCTGGAAATAGGTGCCGACGACTATGTGGTTAAACCCTTTAGCCCCGCCGAGTTAGTGGCGCGAGTTAATGCCCTACGCCGCAGGATGCCAGAACAGGCGACAGCAACTATGCCGGAACTCAGCAGCGGCCCCTTCCTACTGCGCATGGGAGAAATGCGGCTGTATAAGCATGGAGAACCGATTCTAATGACCCCTACCGAACTGGCGATTTTGCAGTTACTCATGTCCCATGAAGGACAGGCGGTTAGCCGTGCCAAAATTCTGGATGCAATTTGGGGCCCCAACTATGTGGGTGACCCCAAAGTGGTGGACGTTAATATTCGACGTATTCGCTTAAAAATAGAAGATGACCCCAGCTCCCCCCGCTATATAGAAACGGTTTGGGGACACGGTTATCGTTGGGAAGGGATGCAGGTTGGCCAGTAGCCTCCAGCGCCGCTTACTGTTACATTATTTCTTAATCATCGTCGCAGCGGTGATAGTGCTGGAAATTATTTATGCTAATGGCATAAGGGCCTATTACCATACAGCTGCCGAATACGCTCTGAGGCAGCGAGCATTGCTCGCTGCTTATACCCATAATGCCAGCTGGCGAAGCAATAATCCCGATCGTTTCCTGCAAAATATTGATACCAGTGATACGCTGCAAGTAGAAATACTGGATCTTAGCGGTAAAGTCTTGTCACAGACCAGTGATCCCTTGCCCCAGCGCGTGGAAGGAGAGCCGGATTTTGAGGCTGCCCGTTTAGGCAATATAGGCGTCTGGAAGGGGCGAAATTATGTTACCAGCGAACGGATCATGGCGGTCTGCGTACCTATTTATAACTCTAATCGGATTACCGGGGTATTGCGTTATACCGTATCCATGGAACGGACCCACCATATAATCAATACTTTAACCTTTTATGGACTCATCGTTGGCTGTGTTATTATTGCGGCAGCTCCCGGCCTATTTCTTCCCCTTATTAGACGAGCCATAGCTCCTTTAGAGATCCTCAATAATACGGCTGAACAAATTATCGATTCTGAGTATCCCGCGCGTCTGGTTAAGCCGACGGAAGCCGAGTTTAGTCGGGTGGCCGCAATCTATAATAAAATGTTTGATCAAATAGAGCGCAATGAGAAGTTGCAAAACGATTTTATCTCTTCTATAACCCATGAGTTGCGCACCCCACTAACGGCTATTAAGGGCTGGGAAGAGACCCTCAGTTCGGGCGGGCTAGAGGACAAGGAGGAGCTGGCCTTAGGGCTAGAGATCATAGGCAAAGAGACGGAACGCATGATAGGCCTGGTGGAAGATTTGCTAGACTTCTCCCAGTTGCAGGCTGGTCGCATCAGCCTCATCCTCGAAAAAGTTAGCATCAACGAATTGGTGGGGGAAATCCATGACCTGCTTTCGGTGAAAGCGGCCAAAAAGTCGGTGGCCCTGGCTATGGAATTGGGGGGCAACATACCGGAGATGGATGGCGACGGCAATCGGCTGAAACAAGTATTGCTCAATCTCTTGGATAATGCCCTCAAGTTTACGCCGGCAGGCGGATCTATCACTATTCGCACTCATCGCTATGGCGAAGTAGTGGAAATTGATGTGATTGACACCGGTCCAGGTATTGCCGCCAAAGACTTACCCCACGTACTCAGCAAATTTGTTAAGGTGGACGGGCGCAAACCGGGAAGCGGCCTGGGGTTGTCTATAGCCAATGAAATAGTTACTCTGCACGGCGGCCAACTGTTATTGAGCAGTGAAGAAGGTAAGGGTACTAAGGTAACGGTGCGCTTACCCATCGGTGGAGTGCACCAGGTGAGCCAGCGCTAAACTGACACAGAAAGGCTGCGCAAGATCATTTGCGCAGCCTTTTCTTTTATTCAACTTTAGCATTAGCAGCTTGTTGGACGATAGCTACCACCAGCTCGGCACCGGCCACCAACTGTTTGATAGAGATAAACTCTTCCGTGGAATGCACCTTTTCCATGCCGATACCCAAGATGACCGAAGGCAGGCCCTTGCCCACCAGGATGTTGGCGTCACTGCCGCCACCGGTTGGCACCAACACAGGGGAGAGGCCTAAGGCCTTAGTCGCTTCCACTACCAGCTGAACGGCCTGATCATCTTCACTGAGATTCATGGCCGGATAGCTTTCTTCTATTTCGATATCCACCGTAACACCAAAACGGTCTGCAGCCGCCTCAAATTCGCTAACCATATGGTTGACCTGTGCTTCCAATTTGGCCTCATTGCGGCTACGCACTTCACCTATAAGGGTTACTTCCGCTGGAATGATGTTGGTAGCCTGACCGCCCTTGATGATCCCAATATTGCAGGTGGATTCCTCATCAATACGGCCCAGATTCATGCGAGTAATCGCCTCGGCTGCCACAACGATGGCGCTAGTGCCTTTTTCCGGTTCGATCCCCGCATGAGCAGGTACACCATAAACTTTAACCGTCAGCTTCTTTTGCGCTGGCGCCGAGGGAATGATGGTACCCACATCGCCGCCCCCATCTAAGAAATAGGCTGCCTCGGCCTTAAGTAGATTACGGTCCAGATTTTTTGCCCCCTGCAGGCCGGCTTCTTCAGAAATAGTGAAGAGGAGTTCGATATCGCCGTGTTCGATTTTCTGCTCCTTTAGAACGCGAACCGCTTCCAGCATCTGCACAATTCCAGCCACATCGTCGGCCGCCAGAATGGTGGTCCCATCGCTATAGATGACGTCATCCTTAATTTGGGGCTTAATACCGAAACCAGGGGTAACCCGGTCCATATGGGCAGCAAAAGCCACCGTAGGCACGTTCTTAAGCTGTCCCGGCAGGCGAGCTATGATATTACCTGTATCGCCTCCGATAGCGGCTCCGGCATTATCCTCCAATACTTCTAGGCCTAGAGCTTCGAGCTTTTGCTTTAGAGCATCGGCCAGTTGCCTTTCTTGGCCTGGTGCACTGTCAATCTGCACTAGTTCCATGAATTCTTGTACAATCCGATCTTGATTAACCATCATTACACCTCCATATGTATCCTTCATTTGCATTGTATCACTGAATACCTAACCTATGCTAGGGCAGCACTTTGCCCGACAAAAAAGGGGGACCTGTTTCAGCCCCCCTAAGCCTTAAAATTGCATAAAAACTATCTCTACCTCCGATGACGCAGTACGCGGCCGGCGGCCACTCCCAAGTGCTCGCCTTCGTAAACGGTTAGCCTACCGTTGACTAAAACCGCCTTGATGCCGGCTGCATATTGGGCCGGGTCGGTATAGGTACCGAGGTCGGCCACCTTATCCGGGTCAAAGACCACAATATCACCCTTGAAACCGGGCAATAGTAGGCCTCGATCGGTTAACCCTAGTCGTTTAGCTGGTGCTGAAGTCATCTTGCGGATAGCTTCCTCCATTGTTAGTATCTGTTTCTCTCGCACATAATGGCCTAGAATACGGGCAAAGGAACCAAAACCACGAGGATGGGGTTTACCCCGCTCCAGAGCTCGCTCGATGGAAACGGCGCTGGAGTCGGAACCCACCATCATGTAAGGACTCCGCATGATGCGCTCCAAATCTTCATCTCCGATAGTGAAGTAGATGATGTCGATACGTCGGTCAGCGGCTTCCAACAGTGTAAAGCAAGCTTCGAAGCCATCCATACCCCATTCCCCGGCGATTTCAGCAATCGACTTTCCGTCCACACTATGGTCGTAGTAGCAGCCGGTGACGATAATACGTTCCCAACCTACACCTTTGTAGATGCTGATCCAACCATCTACGCCATTGAGAATGTCATGTTTGATACGTTCTCGAGTTTCCGGGTCGCGCAGCCGTTCCCTGAGCGCTTCATTGCCACCCACATGGGCCCAAGGCGGCAGAACAGCACTCAATCCACAGGCGGAAGCGTTGAACGGATACTGGTCGAAGGTGACGTCGATCCCTTCTTGTCTGGCCTGCTCAATCATTTCCAATAGCTGCACCGATGTACCCCACATATGTTCTCCCATAGCCTTTAGGTGGGCAATCTGTACATAGGTTTTGGCTTGACGACCGATTTCAATACTCTCGGCTACCGCCTCCACTACGCAATCATTTTCACCACGAATGTGGGTATAGTAGCCGCCTCCGTAAGCTGCTGCTTCCTTGGTCAGTTCCACCAGTTCGGGGGTATCGGCATAGACACTAGGTGTATAAATAAGCCCGGTGCTGACCCCGAAGCATCCGGCCTCCATCGCCTCCCTTATTAGGGCTCTCATAGCTTCCACTTGCTCCTCGTTGGCCGGTCCCTCCGCATATCCCATTACCGTTTCCCGTACGTTGCCTTGCGGCACAAGGGCGGCCACGTTGATGCTTAAGTCCCGTTTTTCTAGTTGAGATAAATATTCGCCCATACTGCGCCATTCCACGCCCAGCTGTTTAAAGAGGCTAGCGTTTGTGGGGTTGGCAGCCATTTCATCGCTGAGGGGGGCGGCCCCCACACCGCAGTTACCAATAACGTTGGTAGTTACCCCTTGCTGGATATGGCTTTGCCCACCGCCATCAACCATTAAGGGGATGTCCGAATGGGTATGTATATCGATAAAGCCGGGAGCTACCGCCATACCACGGGCATCAATCTCTTTTTCTGCTTTGGCATTGCTTAAATCCCCAATATGGGTGATGGTATCGCCTTGAAGGCCGATATCAGCCAGTTGCCAGGGGTTGCCGGCACCGTCATACACCTTACCACCACGGATGATTACAGAATACAACATTTCAAAACACCTCTTTTGTGAAATAATTGCCTGTTTCTTGATTACTTCTCTTCCGTTGTTCATATTCCTGTTACTATAATAATTTTAAAGGGGGAGGGCTTATGAGAATAAGATCGGCGGTAGATTGGTGGTTAGGTTTGCTTATCTGGCTAACGATAGCTATGCTACTGAGCATGCTGGCAATAGCCCCGGCAGGAGAGCGGGTTAGGGTGTTATTGCTTAGTCTGCCTGCGCTGGTATTTATGCTCTGGATCTATTTTGGCACCTACTATGAGTTGAAAGATGCTTACCTCTACTGCCGCAGCGGTCCCTTCGTGGCCCGCATACCCTACGACGCCATAAAGTCTATTCGGCTTTCCCGTAACCCTTTATCTTCTATGGCCCTTTCTCTCAACAGGATTGAAATTATCTATACCAGCAGCAGCATTTTCGGCGGTCTTATCTATATTTCGCCACCGGACCGGGAATGGTTTATACAGCAATTGGAACAACGATGCTCCCGGTTAAGATAACGGAAAAACGCTGGAGCCGAAGGGGGTAGCGGCAACGGTGCCCGTAGCCCTTCAGTTCCAGCGTTTTGCTTATGGCATCGGTGTCTTAAGGATGCTCTCAAACTGGGTATTGCTATTTTCCCGATATTCATCGGCATCGATCCAGGGCCCATTCATCTGCTCCATGATCGGCTCGGGGATAATTCCTTGCTCGGCAAACGCACGCCCAGCTTCCCGTATAAGATTTGCCCGTTCAGCAAAAGATGGCATATAATTGGCCGCAGGAGCAGCAGCTATAGTAATATGGCCCCCATATTCCAATCCTAAGTTTTGGCAGGCAGCCTGGAAATGAACGATCAGGGGTGCAAAGTTACTAGGCTCGGGAAAACCACAGCCAGAGATGAGAATGGCCTTAGGTTTATTGGGCTCGTCTTTATGGTGTCGTGTGCGTCCCTCTCGGTCCACATACATGAAGGGCGGCATAGTGGCCAGCATGCGGTCTAAAACATTCTTGGCGGGAGCCGTCATACCGTCCGCATGAAGGGGGGTGGCCAAAATGAATAGATCCATGTCGGTGAGAGCGCTACGGATTTGCTGAAAATCATCGTTATGTTGACACTGCTCTGGCGTGTTAAACCAGCAACAGTGACAGCCACTGCAGTAGTTAATATGCATGTGGGCCGGGTAAAAGCGCTCTAAGGAAGTCGCCGCATCCCCCAGGCCCTCAAGAAAAAGATTAAGAAACTTCTCGGTGGTTGACTCGGATGGGGGCTTAGGCGAACCGGAAATGGCTACAACCTTCATCAAACTTCCCTCCTTTCACTGGGTGTTATACCCTAATTTGCACTTATTATTTAATTCGCTACGTTTAGAGCAATCCCTACCTTTTGACACAAATAACACAATCGCCTTTCGGCACTCAATACAGCAAAAAGATGGCGGCAGGTGAGATGCGATGAGCATGAAGAACGATCCGCTAAACTTCTTATATGAACGCAATCCGGAAACGGGCAATTACGTAATTGAAATTGCATTAGATAAATACGGTGATATCTTCAACGAGTGGGACCATGCCAGCTATCGTAAGCGGGATATGGACCCGGAACTGGCCTATTTTTTGGAAGATAGTTCCGCTGAAATTCCCTTGCGTTACGGAATTGATTTGGTCTTCTATTTGCCTCACCAAGAGATGGATAAGAGAAAAGAAGGCCTGGTTATCTCCGTCGTTCGCAACTACTATCGGTTTTATACCAATGTGGAGCGAAGAACACTGGGGCGCACCTTTCGCCGTATGTTAAACTATTTTCTCTTAGCCCTAGCACTGCTCACATGTACATATATATTTTCCTATTGGCCACAAACGTTCTTCTTAGCCCTTCTTTCCGAAGGATTGAGTGTGGGTAGCTGGTTTTGCATGTGGGAAGCTATTTCTTTTCTCCTCTTTGAACGCAATGAAATTACTACGAAAATCAAGACCTATGATCGGCTGTCCCGCGCCAATATATGTTTCCGCTACGACACATGAGCACAAATAACCAGGAACCGAGTAGGGCTCCTGGTTATTTATCATTAACTGTTTTCACTTCTATCCCCAGCTGGGCCAATCGGGCTGCAGCCACACCCGCTCCCGGGCGCAGCCGACGACTAAAGGTACCATCATAAACTTGGCTTGTACCGCAGGACGGGCTGCGCTCTTGCAGTAAGGCTATTTTTACTCCGTAAAGCCGAGCCAACTGGGCCACCGCCCGGGCGCCGCGCACAAATTCATCGCTCACATCGGCCCCAGTCCCATTTATAACTCGGGCTTTGCCGGCCAAAACATCATGGCCATCGCCACCAACTATTTCAGCAGCAGAGCGGGGAGTGGGGAGGCCCCCCAGTTGTTCCGGGCAAACAGGAAGGGCTAAACCGGCGGCCACCAATATCATTACCTCCCGATTAGGCTTGCTCTTACAATCGTAGCGGCAGGGGAAACCGGCTAGACAAGCACTAACTAGAATCGGAGCCTGCTTTGCCGTAGGTACTCTATCCATATCTATCGATTTACACATCAGGCATCCCTTCCTCGACCATAGAGATTAGTAAGATTATACCACAGTGGGACCCCCAGTCTGCTGTGGCCCCATCTTGTAATTGCTCCGATTCCGAACTTTACCGGGGTAAGAGGGAAGAGTCTGGCCACTGTGGTGTCAGCCTGGCCAACTTGACAATTGGGGTGGTTGTGAGAGAATTAACTTATCTAGGGAGGTGGCTCGATGAGTATAAAAATTATCTCAGATAGCGCATGTGATTTGCCCGATGACATAATAAAGGAAAACGACATTGAAATAGTGCCTTTTCATGTTCTCTTGGATGGCGTCGACTACTTGGATCGGGTTACCATCCAACCGGAGGAACTTTTCCAAAGAATGCGCCAGGGCGCAATGCCCAAGACAGCGCAAATATCTCCCAGCCAATTTATTGAGGTATTTGGCAAATATGTGGCCCAGGGCAAGAAGTGCTTATACATAGCCTTTTCTTCCAAGCTTTCAGGAACTTATGAAATGGCTCGGCTGGCGGCCCAGCATGTGAAAAACGAATATCCCGGCAGTGAGATTGAAATTATCGACAGCCAGTGTGGTGCCCTAGCCCAAGGATTAGCCGTTTATGCGGCCGCCAAAATGGCCCAGGCGGGCAAATCTTTGTCGGAGATTGTACCCGAAATTACCCTGCGCTGCCGCCACACGGAGCACATCTTTTCGGTAGATGATCTGGAATATCTATTTCGGGGCGGTAGGGTAAGTCGTATCAGCTCTTTTGTGGGCAGCCTACTAAACGTAAAACCCATCCTGCACGTAAAAGAAGGCAGCATGATTCCTATTGAAAAAGTGCGAGGCAAGGCAAAGGCTATCAAACGTATAGTACAACTCATGGCGGAACGGGGAGCCAATTTAGGGGAGCAACTGGTAGCGATTAACCATGCCGATGATTTGGCCTCAGCCCTCAAGCTTAAGGAATTAATCGAGGAGCTATTTTCCACCAGCAACTTCATCATCAACACGGTAGGCTGTGTTTTGGGATCCCATATCGGCATTGGAGGAGTAGCAGCTTTCTTTCTAAATAAGGAGTATTACCAAGAGAAAGAGGCAGCCGCTGTAGCTAAATAACTAGAAGACAACTCGCAACCAAATTGGGCAGCTGCTGCCCAATTTTTTGCTATGGCAACCCAGGTGCAGTGATAACAGTCACAAAATTGAAGGAGGAGCAACGCAACTTGCCCAAATATGGTTATTGCATTATGATAATACAAAATTAGACAAGAAGGAGGGACGACCTAATGAAAATTGAATACTTGGGCCATGCCTGCTTCCTGTTGGAGAACCCCACCAGCCGACTCTTGATAGACCCCTTTTTGACCGGCAACCAGCTGGCAACCAAAAAGGCCGACGAAGTTGAGACCGACTACATCTTTGTAACCCATGGGCAAGACGATCACGTGGGCGATACTATTAGCATCGCCAAAAGAACAGGCGCAACAGTGATTGCCGTTGTGGAGGTGGTGCAATACTTGTTTGCTCCTGCCGAGATCAAAACCTTAGCGGGAAATATCGGCGGGAAACAAAAAACCCCCTTCGGTAGCTTTATATTTGTTTCCGCTAACCATGGGAGCGGCGTTCCGGGAGCATTGGCTTGCGGCTACGTCTTCGAAATCGGTGACAAGAAGATATATCACGCCGGTGACACCGGATTGGTGGCCGAGATGCAGTTCCTGGCCGATGAAGGTATCGATGTGGCTCTCTTGCCAATCGGCGACTATTACACCATGGGACCGGAAGATGCGATCACGGCGGTGGAGATGATTCAGCCCAAATGGGTGATTCCTATGCATTACAACACATTCCCGGTTATACAGCAGGATCCGCATGCATTTAAGGATGCGGTGGAATCGCGTAACCTGTGCCAAGTTAAAGTGCTCAACCCGGGGGAAGTTCTGGAAATTTAGTGCCTGACAGGCGGCCAGCCGAGAGCTGGCCGTTTACATGGCCACATTTGTCCATTAGAATGGATAGGAGAGGTCACGGAAGTGAACACCTTAACTCCTGAAAACAGATTGGTGAATCCCGTAATCTAAAGCGATGGTTGTCTTGAGACCGAAGTTTGTTTTACTCTGAACCCAGCCGCAGACCTCCGCGATCCCGCCACCATCTCACAATCTCTAGTAAAGATGTATTTTGAGATACCAGAGAGAACGTCCGATAATATATCTTATGTTAACTAGCGTTTTATTGCGTTTGGCTCACGACCCGATCCTTCGTAATAGCCGCTTACCAATCTAGATACGTGTGCATTGAGCATCGTTAGTTTCTCGCCTTGATGAGTATTTAGTCAGCTTTACTGTTAAAATTCGATAAGTTACTCGCGCTTAGAGGTCCTCCTTACAAGTTCTTGCGAACACTCACCAACCTGCCTTAACTGAGCAATTCCATCTCTCTACCCATATATAACACCCTTCGGCACTCCTTTAAAACGCCTCTAAAGGCCTTCTGTGGCTTCCATATTAAGGCACAAAACTCCTGCCCATGACCGCTAAGGCTTTTTCCGGCATCGCGTCCAATTGACACCACTTGTCAAGCATCAGAACTCGCAAGCTG
>JAAYGE010000204.1 GCA_012727835.1 Bacillota bacterium | reverse complement strand
GCTTACGGCCGCCCTTATCCCCAAATTGGCGCATCATCCGCTTCGTTTGCTCAAACTGCTTAAGCAAACGGTTGACACTTTGCACACTGGTGCCGCTACCGGCGGCAATCCGCCGCCGCCGACTACCGGTGATAATTTCCGGCTGCTGTCGTTCGGCTGGAGTCATGGAGTAGATAATGGCCTCAATCTGTTTCAGCTGCTTTTCATCGGGCTGTAAATCCCGGAATTGCTTGGACTGGGCCATACCCGGAATCATACCTATCAATTGATCCAGCGGCCCCATATTTCGAACCTGTTGTAACTGCTCGAGAAAATCTTCAAGAGTAAACTGGGCCGACCGCAATTTCTTGCTGAGCTCGATAGCCTTCTTCTCATCCATGGCGGCTTGGGCCTTTTCAATCAAAGAGAGCACATCGCCCATGCCAAGAATGCGAGATGCCATGCGATCGGGATGGAAAACTTCTAAGGCATCCAGCTTTTCGCCGGTGGCCGCAAACTTGATTGGCTTGCCGGTCACCGCCTTGACCGAAAGGGCTGCCCCACCCCGCGTATCACCATCTAACTTGGTCATGATTAAACCGTCTATTCCCAGCTGCTCATTAAAGGCGTTAGCCACATTAACCGCATCCTGGCCGGTCATGGCATCAACGACTAACAAAACTTCATGGGGTTTGACCTCGGTCTTAATGCTGGTTAACTCCTGCATCAATTCCTCGTCGATGTGTAATCGGCCGGCGGTGTCTATAATTACCACATCCCGCCCATCTCGCAGAGCTTGTTCTACCCCCGCCTTGGCAATATGGACCGGGCTCAGTTTATCACCCATGCTAAATACGGGGACTTCGGCTTGTTTGCCAACCACATGCAGCTGCTCAATAGCTGCCGGTCGATAAACGTCTCCGGCCACCAACATGGGTCGCCGCCCGTTCTTACGTAAGTGCAGTGCCAGTTTACCAGCGGTGGTTGTTTTTCCTGCCCCCTGCAGACCTACCAGCATAATAATCGTGGGCGGCTTGCTTGCCATCTGCAAACGGCCAGCGGTGCCTCCGAGAAGTTCATTCATCTCCTCGTGGACAATTTTGACGATCTGCTGCCCCGGCGTGATGCTCTCCATTACTTCCGCTCCAATAGACCGTTCTTTGATGGCAGCAACAAAATTTCGCACCACTCGATGGTTAACGTCGGCTTCTAGTAAGGCCAGACGCACTTCCCTCAGGGCATCGTTTACATCTTTTTCAGTTAGCTTGCCTTTTCCCCGCAAGCGCTTAAAAGTGGCTTGCAATTTTTCCGCTAATCCAGAAAACGCCACGCTGTTCTCCCTCCTATCTACGCATCACTGCCAGCAGCTCAAACACCCGCTGCCAGCGGGAATCGGTATCTTCCAATTGTCGGAGCAAGCTCTCTAGCTCGGCAAAATGTCGCTGTTGTTCTTCGTAACGCCGGGCCAAACCCAGTTTTTCTTCATAATCTTGCAAAGCCTGCTCGGAACGACGCAATAAATCGTGAACAGCCTGGCGGCTAGTACCCATTTCCTCAGCGATTTCGGCTAAAGACAGGTCATGGCCATAATATAACTCCACGGCCTGCCGTTGTTTGGGGGTAAGAAACTGGCCGTAGATATCATAAAGCTGGTAAACCCGCACAAAGCGTTCCATAAATACCACCCTGTTAAGTTGTGCACCTTGACAATGATACCAGCCGCACCGTTTGCTGTCAAGCTAAAACCCTTGTCACCCGTCTATTAATCTTCCTCGGCGAACAAGGCGGCCACAAATTCATCGGGTTCAAAGTCGCGCAGATCATCCAGTTGTTCACCCACGCCGATCAGCTTCACGGGTAATTTTTGTTGACTAGCAATAGCAAAGATAATACCACCCTTAGCGGTGCCATCCATTTTAGTCAACACCAGGCCGGTTAGGGGAACACTCTGCCCAAATTGCTCCGCTTGCACTACCCCATTTTGACCGGTGGTGGCGTCGATGACTAGCAAGACCTCATGGGGAGCCCCCGGGCACTCGCGTCCTACAACGCGTCCAATCTTCTCTAACTCCTTCATCAAATTGCTCTTAGTATGCAAACGCCCGGCCGTGTCTACGATCAAGACGTCCATTCTACGGGCCCTGGCCGACTGTAAGGCGTCAAAAACAACGGCTGCCGGATCAGCTCCCTCATGGTGACGGATAACGGGCACCCCTATCCGATTGCCCCAGATCTCCAATTGCTCAGCGGCGGCGGCTCTAAAAGTATCTCCTGCCGCCAAAATCACCTTCCGCCCTTCCTCCTTAAAGCGGTTGGCTAGTTTGGCAATGGTGGTGGTTTTGCCCACCCCATTGACCCCAACCACGAGAATCACATTTAAGCGCCCCGCCTCAATATTGAGTGCCTCCGGCTCTCCCAGCAGGTGACGCAATTTTTCCTTGAGCAAGCCGCGCAATTCCTCGCCTTCCGTTAACCTTTTCTCCTCAGCCTCTTCCCGCAATTCCTCCACCAAATCTAAAGTGGTACGTACCCCCACATCACTGGTAATCAAAAGTTCTTCCAACTCTTCAAATAATTCCTCATCGATCTTACGGCCGGTAATTAATTGTTCAATCTTACCGATAAATCCTTGACGCGTCTTTCTTAGACCTTGCTTTAACCTATCAAAGAAGCTCAAATCCAACCCACACTCCCTCGCTAATTCTCTTCGTTACTCAATTCAACTGAAATCAACTGGGAGACCCCCTGCTCGGGCATAGTCACCCCGTAAAGCGTATCGACGGCCATCATGGTTTCTTTCGAGTGGGTAATTAAAATAAATTGGGTTTCCTTAGCCAGGCGAGAAATAACGCGCATAAAGCGGCGAGTATTGACATCGTCCAAGGAGGCATCGATTTCATCTAACAAGCAGAAGGGCGTAGGCTTGACCTCCAGCGTTGCACAAAGCAAGGCGATGGCCGTTAAAGCCTTTTCGCCACCGGAAAGAAGATCGATGTTTTGCAAGTTCTTGCCTGGCGGTTGGGCCATAATCTCTATACCCGACTCCAATGGATCGTCGGGATTAGTCAGCCGCAATTCGGCTTCCCCACCACCGAACAGTTCTTGGAAAAGGCGCAGGAAGGCCCGCCGTACCTGGGCAAAGCTTTCGGCAAACCGATTAGCCATAATCTGGTCTACCTCTTGGATTATTTGCTGCAATGACTCGCGGGAAGCTAGCACATCCTTCTCCTGAGTGCGCAAAAAGGCAATGCGTTCAGTTAACCTCTCCAACTCCTGCACCGCGCTCACCCGTACTGGTCCTAACTGCAACAACTCCTCTTGCAGCTCACTGCGCTTTTCCTCCCCCTGCGCCCGGCTCTGTAAAGTAGAATGCAGGCCTGTCCGATCGGTTATCCCATAGTCCCGTTCTAGACGCCTATTCATACTCTCCATGTCGGCTTCGATGCGTGAGAGACGCAATTCCACGTTGTAGAGTTGCTGATTTGTTTCCTCCAACTGGGTGCGCGCCCTCTTAACCAGTTCCCTATTATTCTGTAAATGCTGGTTGATTGTCTCTATCTTACCCTTAAGCTGGTGCAATCGTTCCTGGCAGGTGGCCACCACCCGAGCTTGGGCTTCTTGCTTCCGCTCCAACGCGGCTAGCTCCTCCTGCCCAACGGTGAGTTGGCCAACCAATTGCTGCTCTTCAGCCCTAATGTGGTGTAGGGAGGTACGCACCTCCTGTAGTCGCTGCCGCGCTGTCTCCAGCTCCCGCTCTCGACTAGCCTCCTGTTCACGCAATCCGGTTAAGCTTAACTCGGGCTGATGCAGTTTTGCTTCTAAGGCTTGCCGCTCTTGCCCCTGACCACTGGCTCTACCCCGCAGCTCGTTTAATACCTGCTCCTGCTTTTCTACCGCTTGTCGAGCTTGAGCCAGCTGGGCTTCCGCTTGGGCCTGGTCCGCTGTCGCCTCGGCCAGCCGGGACTCCATGGTTTGCACCCGCTCTAGATTTGCGGCTAGTTGCCGTTCCTGTTCGCCCAAAGCTTGGACCAATCCGGCTTCCTGAGCCACCAGCTGCTGCAACCGCTCCTGTTGTTGGGCTAACCCCTTTTCCTCATCTTCCCTAGCCTTTTGCAACTCAGTCAACTGCCGTCGGCTCTGTTCAACTTCTTGCTTAAGCTGGGCTAACTGCTGCTCCAAGGCCTTTTGGGATGCGGCTAACTGGGCCAATTCTTGAGCCCTACCTAATAGGCTACTACCTTGCCGCTGGCGGCTACCGCCACTCATAGATCCGCCGGGCATGAGTACGTCCCCCTCCAGGGTGACTATGCGGACTCGGTGGTTGGTGCGACGGGCTATAGCGATGGCCTGGGGTAAAGTTTCCACCAGCAGAATGTGACCTAATAAATAGCCAATGGCATTAGCAATGGCCGGGCTAAACTGCACCACCTCATTGGCAAAACCGATAGCCCCTGCTTGCGCCGCAGCTTCCACCTCAACGGGCCGAGGCTGGCGGGGCTTGACCACATCCAACGGCAAAAAGGTGGCTCGCCCCATCTGGGTGCTCTTCAACCACTCGATTCCTTGTTGAGCATCCTTTTCCGTGGCAGCAATCAGAAACTGTATACTGCCTCCTAAAGCGGCTTCTATGGCATCCCTATAGCGGGGTTCCACCTGCAAGAGATCGCCCACCACACCAACAATACCCTGCAAAGAGGGCTCTCCCCGCCGTTTAGCTTGCAACAAACCGCGTACTCCCCGCTGATAGCCTTCCAGTCCATCGGCAACTTCCCGCAGTAGACCGAAGCGGCTACGGATGACGGCCAACTCTTGCGCTACTTGCCGTTGCTGTTCTTCGACGGCGGCCAATTGTTGTGCCATCCGCTCCCTTTCCGCCTTGAGCCCGTCGGCTTTGAACATCAGCCGCTGAACCTTATCTTCCGCCGCCCCCCGTTCCCAAGCAATGGTACGGGCCTTTTCCTGTAGCTGCCGATAATGGGCCGTTAACTCATGGTTTCTTTTTTTCTCCGCCTCCAATTCACCCTGCAGTCGCTCTACCCGCTCTTGCCAGAGCTTCAGGTTCATCATGGCCTCGTTATAGGCAGTGTTTTGCTGGTGTAGCTCGGCCTCGGCTTTTTGCAGCTCCTCCTCATAGCGATAGTGGGTCAGTTGGCCCAGCTGCTCCCGATAGAGGGCTAAGTGGGATTCAGCGGCCACCCTTTGCTGGCGGATAGTTTCTAGAGCTTCCATAGCCGCCTGTTCCAGCTCCACTAGGGCCTGCTCGCTCTGCTGGAGTTCGTGTTTACGTGCTTGCAACAACCGTCTTTGGGCTTCTCGGTCTTCCTGGCGCCTGGCCAACACCTTCGCTTCGCTAGCCAACTGTTCCTGTTCTCTGACTGCCGCCAACAGCTCTTGGTTGCTAACCTCCAGTTCCTGCTGCTTGGTGGCCAACTGTAAGCGCAGTTCTTCCTCCTCGGTTTCAGCGCGCAGTAACGCTGCCTGTTTTTCTTGGCTCTGATCCTGTAACTGGGCCTGTTGTTTTTGATCCCTTTCCCATCGCCGGGTAGCCATGTTTAGTTCATAAAGCAATAAGTCCCGCTCCACGTTTCTTAACTCGGCTTCCAGTCGCAGATACTCCTGGGCTCGCTGGGCCTCTATTTCTAGCGGTTCCTTCTCCGTCTCCAATTCGGCCAGCAAATCGTGGATACGGGTCAGAGCTGCTTCCGCATCCTGCAGTTTGTTCTCAGTTTCCCGTTTACGAGCCTTATACTTAGCTATACCGGCTACTTCCTCGAAAATGGCCCGTCTATCCTCCGGGCGCGCCGACAGCAATTCATCGATACGACCTTGGCCGATAAAAGAATAGGCATCTTGACCGCTCCCCGTGTCTAGGAAGAGGTTTTGGATATCCCTCAGGCGGCATTTACTCTGATTTAGAAAATATTCACTTTCACCCGACTTGTATACGCGCCGGGTGACAGCCACCTCATTAAAAGCCAAAGGAAAGCGACCGCTGGTATTATCAAACACCAGGGTCACTTCGGCTAAGCCTAGCCCCCGTCTGTTTTTAGTTCCAGAAAATATTAGTTCATCCATGCGCGAGCCCCGCAGGGCCTTGGCACTCTGCTCTCCTAAAACCCACTTAATAGCGTCCGCTAAATTGCTTTTTCCACTACCGTTAGGGCCGACTACTGCCGTCATGCCTTCAGCCAGATGCAGTTCAGTCTTATCGGCGAAAGACTTAAAACCGCGCAGTTCCAAGCGCTTAATATGCATGCCAGCCCTCCTCTCCAGTAAAAGTGTTACAAGTTTATTATTGGCTATCGGGAGCGAAAAACCTTGTCTCCAAAAAACAACAAAAGCCTGCGCTACGGCAGGCTTCGTTGGATTTAGCGAGGAGCAACAATGAACTTGATTGCTGTTCTCTCTTCCCCATCGATGTTGATATCGGCAAAGGCAGGAATGGTAATGAGATTAATCCCATTAGGAGCAACATAACCTCGGCAAATGGCGATGGCTTTTACCGCCTGATTAACGGCTCCAGCACCAACTGCTTGAATTTCGGCTATGCCCCGTTCTCGCAACACAGCAGCTAATGCCCCGGCAACAGATTTCGGTTGGGATAAAGCAGAGACTTTTAACACTTCCATTTGTTTCAACCTCTCCTTTTCAGTTTTTGCGACGTAGTCCAGCCTACAGTTCTGGCTTTATTATTAGGTATATGCGTCGTTTAACTGAAAGTGACTGAGGTTAAAACCATTATTTCTTAGTAAAAATCTTTAAGGCCTCTCTGGCAGCCTTTTGCTCCGCCTCTTTCTTGCTCCTGCCACTGCCCCTGCCAATAACACGTCCAGCCCAGCTTAAGGCAACATAGAAAACCTTATCGTGATCAGGACCCGTTTCGGATACCACCTGGTACACCAGCGCATCCCCCGGCCGTTCTTTTTGAACTAACTCCTGTAATCGGGTCTTATAATCTTGCCACAACTCACCCCGTTGCATCAACAAAATAGGCTGTTCGCACAGGCGCCGCCAAACTTTCCTTGTCGCCGATAAACCACCCCATAAATAGATGGCTCCCAGCAGAGCTTCTACCGCATCGGCCAACAGAGAAGGTCGGTGCTTACCGCCGGTTGCCAGCTGGCTTTTTCCTAAAAGAAGCAGTTCCCCTAAACCCAAGGTAGTAGCTATTTCCGCTAAAGTCGGCTCGCAAACCAAGTTGGCACGCAGGCGGGTTAACTCACCCTCAGAAAACTCGGGATAGTTTTCATATAAATATTGGCTCGTCAGTAGCTCTAGTACCGCATCCCCCAAAAATTCGAGCCGTTCGTTATGGGGAATACATTCTTCATTAGCGTAGGAAGAATGGGTAAGCGCCTGCCAGACCAGCTCCCGATCAATATCTGATATGCCTAATTTCTCAAGCAAAGCTTCCAACTGTTGGTGATTACGTGGCAATAGAAACACACTCCCAAATTCTACTCGAGATGCTGCTGAATGAAGCGTACCGCATCACCAACGGTCTTAATACTTTCAGCCTCCGATTCGGAAATCTCAATGTCAAACATCTCTTCCATTCCCATTATCATCTCAATTAAATCCAAAGAATCGGCGCCCAAATCATCTGTAAAAGATGAATCCATCGTTATTTGCTCCTCCACCTGGTTCAGATGTTCGGCAATCATCTTACGAACCTGCAAGAATAGTTTGTCGGACATTGAAATCACTCCTCCTTACTTAATCGTGACAAGGCAAGACCACAAAACCTACGGTACCAGGCCCCGTGTTAACACCGATGACCGGGCCCACCGAACCAATGATCAATTCTCTTACTGTGTAAGTCTCTTGCAATAACCCGGAAACGTATTCGGCCATTGGGCGGCTGGTAGCGTGCACAATGCCAACATACACCGGTTGCTTGGGCTCAACCAGTTCAGTCATGCTGGCCACCATACTTTGCAACACCTTCTCCATCTTACCTCTTTGTTTACCATAGGCCGCCTCAATTCCTTCTTCACTACACAATACGGGGCGCACATTTAACAGGCCACCTAACAGAGCACTGGCCTTGCCAATGCGTCCGTTTTTATGTAACCATTCCAACGATTCGACTGTCAAGAGGATATGCTGCTCAGCAGCCGCCCGTTGGGCTATAGCTACCACCTCTTCCCGGCTCTTGCCGGCGGCAATAGCCCGTGCAGCCAGTAAGACCACCCAGCCCAGCCCGATGGAAGCTGACTGGCTATCGATCAATGTAATATTTAAATCGGGCAACAGGTCACGGGCCATCTGAGCCGATTGATAGGTACCGCTAAGTTTCGATGACAAATGGATGGAAATAACATGGTCATACTTATCCTTAAGTTGTTCATAAACGACCACAAAATCCCCTGGAGATGGTTGGGATGTACGAGGATGATGGGTCTCCGTCTTCAGCATTGCAAAGAACTGCTCTGCCTGGATATCCACTCCATCGCGATAGTTTTTTTCTCCGAAAATCACGTTCAGCGGAACAACGTGAATATTGTACTGCTCTATTAATTCCTGCGGCAAAACACAAGTGCTGTCTGTGACTAATGCAATCCTTTCCATAACTATTGGACCTCCCCGATAGTTCGAGAAATCACCTCTCCCGAACGGTTTTCAATGAACTTTATTGCTTGTTGTATTCCATTATGAATTGCCTTGCGTTCCGAACTTCCATGACACTTGATCATAGGGGCTTTGACGCCTAAAAGAGGTGCGCCGCCGTACTCGGCGTAATCACGCTTGCGTTTAAATCGCCGCAAGCCCGGTAGCAATAATCCGGCCCCCAATTTGCTACGCAAGTCGCTGGCAAACTCCTCTTTCAGCATAGAAAACAAGCTGAAAGCCATTCCCTCCATGAACTTAAGCACCACATTGCCGACAAAACCATCCACAACCACCACGTCGGCCGCTCCCGTCAAAATTTCGCGCGCTTCTATATTGCCTATGAAGTTCAAGGGGTGCTCCGCCAACAAATTGTAGGCGGCTTTAGCGACCTCATTGCCTTTGCCCGGCTCGCTTCCCACGTTTAACAGGCCTACACGGGGGTTAGGGCGACCGAGAACGTGTTCCGCATATATGCTTCCCATGATGCCGTATTGTAACAAGTGTTCCGGCTTGGCATCCATATTAGCACCCACATCCAGTAGCACTACCCCGCTTCCAGTTGTTGTGGGTAGAATCGGCGCTAAGGCGGGGCGTTGCACCCCTGGTAAGCGACCTAATATCAATAACCCGGCCGCCATAAAAGCTCCCGTGCTACCGGCGGTCAATAACCCGTCGGCCTCTCCCGTTTTGAGTAAACGGGTAGCCACAACGATAGAGGCATCCTTCTTACGGCGCACCGCCATGGCCGGAGCTTCGTCATTAGTAATTACTTCCGTGGCCGGCACGATGCTCACCCGTTGGCGGACCTGGTCGTCGGCAGAGGCCAGAAGCTTTTCCAACTGCTCCTTTAGCCCTACCAACTGTACTGACAACTGGCTATTGGCTTGCAGTGCAGAAAGTGCACCGGCTACTATTTCTTCGGGGGCATGGTCACCACCCATCGCGTCGATGGCTATTCGCAGCATTTCGCCCACCCTTTCTAAAATTGACTATAGCTAGTATAGCTTGATACCGACCCGGGTCGCAAGACATTTGCTCAAAATTGTGCACACACCCGGGAAAAAATAGGCTCGTGACTTAAAAGCACGAGCCCAACTCTCTATTTGGTTAATCAACAGCTATAACCGTCCGGTTTTTGTAATAGCCGCAGTGGGGGCATGCTCGATGGGGTAGCCTGGCTTCGTGGCATTGCGGGCATTCTACTAAACCTTTAGCACGGAGTTTAAAATTAGCGGCGCGGCGTCTATCCCGACGACTCTTAGATAGTTTTTGCTTAGGTACAGCCATTGTTACACCTCCTCCGAAAAGCTCAAAAACTCAATAGGGGGTACCCTATTTTTCCGTTTGCTTATCTGGCTTGAGCAACTGGCCCAGGATAGCTAAACGAGGATCTATTGCCTCCACTTGACAATCACAGTCACCCTTATTTAAATCCTGTCCGCACTGGGGGCATAGGCCACGTCAGTCGGCTTTACAAAGGGGCTGCAAGGGCAAGTTTTCCAGCAACACCTGTAAACTAAGGGCACTAAGATCCAGCTCATCCTGCTCCCGATCAATGATCGGTGTATCCCAAAATTCTTCTTGCTCCGGATCGGGAGTGAGAGAAACAATCTCCTCCAGCGTACACCGCATCGGAAGCAAGAAGGTTTCGGCGCAACGACTACAGGCCAGTTCTAAGTCGGTTGCAATTTTCCCACGAATAAATATAGAACCTTTTTGCCCGGTTAGCTGCCAAGACAGCTGAACCGGTGTTTTAAAGTTGATCTGCTGGCCTTGCCAAGAGAGGCTAGGCCAACGTTCACAGGCGGTCAGCGTCTCCTCCAGAGCCTCTGCCCGCCAGTCGCTAAGGGCAATTTTCATGGGAAAATCACCTCCCCATTATACTGTGGGGTAAGAAACCTGTCAATCAGAGCCCCCACTAGCCCCGAGTTAGAGCCACCGTATCACGGGCAATCATCAGCTCTTCATTGGTAGGTATTAACAGGGTGCGGACTTTAGCATCGGCGGCGCTGAAATCGATCTCACGCCCGCGGGTATTATTCTTCTCCGCGTCAATCTTAACACCCAAGAACTCTAGCCCATTGCAGATTTTCTCCCGCATAGAAGCCGAGTTTTCACCCAAACCGGCTGTAAATACGATAGCATCCACTCCGCCCATGGCAGCTGCATAGGCACCGATATATTTACGCACCCGATAGGCGAACATTTCCATAGCCAGAGTGGCCCGCTGGTTACCGGCCTCGCTAGCCTCTTCAAGGGAACGGAAGTCACTGCTTACACCCGAGATACCGAGTACGCCCGACTTCTTGTTCAGCAGGTTATTTACTTCTTCACCGGTCAGATTTTCCTTCTCCTGAATGAAGGTGACTACCGCCGGGTCTAAGTCGCCACAACGGGTGCCCATGATGAGGCCTTCCAAGGGGGTGAAGCCCATACTAGTATCTACCGATTTACCACCATCGACAGCAGTAACGCTGGCACCATTGCCCAGATGGCAGGTAATAACCTTGAGTTCACTGAGAGGACGTCCCAAAACAGCGGCTGCCCGCTCGGCTACATACTTATGGGATGTACCATGGAAGCCGTAACGACGGACCCGATACTTTTCATACAGTTCGTAAGGTAGCGCATACAGGTAAGCATAATCGGGCATCGTTTGATGGAATGCGGTGTCAAAAACACCCACATGTTTCACATTGGGCATTAATTTCTGTGCCACTTCAATTCCCATAATATTGGGTGGGTTATGTAGCGGTGCCAAATCAATGCACTCACGCAAAGCAGCCATCACATCGTCGTCGATAACAACCGAACCGGCATATTTTTCACCGGCGTGCACTACCCGATGGCCCACAGCTTCAATTTCAGCAGTGGATTTCAGTACACCGTAAGATTCATTGGTAAGCGCATCGAAGACTAGTTTGATGGCCACTTCATGATCAGGAATCTCAGCCTCTATGGTGATGCTGTCTTCGTCACCCCGACGATACTTGAGGAAAGAGCCATCAATACCAATGCGTTCCACATTACCTTTGGCTAGTACGGTTTCCGTCTCCATATCGAACACTTGATACTTGAGAGACGAACTGCCACAGTTGATAACTAAGACTTTCACTTGATATCCTCCTTTGCGACTTGGCAAACTACCCAGTATTATATATCCTAACTCTAAAATAGGACAAGCTATCCAGCCAAAATGGGAGGCTGGGAAGCGATAGATTGAAAGGGGATGCGGATGAAGATTCTTGGTCTGGTCGTTGAATACAACCCCTTCCACTTGGGTCACCTCTACCACTTACAAGAGGCAAAGCGGTTGATTAGACCCGATGCCACCATTGCAGTAATGAGTGGCTCCTTTACCCAACGGGGAGAACCGGCCCTCATTGATAAATGGGCCCGGGCAGAAATGGCTCTCACCGCCGGTGTGGATTTGGTGCTGGAACTACCGGTGGCCTGGGCCACCCAGAGTGCCCCCAATTTTGCCGCCGGAGCGGTGCGCCTCTTGGCAGCGGCGGGTGCCACCGATATCTGTTTTGGTAGCGAGATAGGCCAACTCCTCCCTCTGGAAGCGATAGCCGACCTATTGCTGGAACAGCCACCTATCTATCGGCAGACTCTCCAGAGTGCCCTCCGGCAAGGCCATTCCTTTGCTGTGGCTCAGGGTGAAGCGGTGGCAACTGCTTTACCCCACATCGACCCGGAATCGTTTAAGGAACCAAACAATACCCTCGGCATTATGTATTTGTTGGCCATCAAACAACACCGACTGCCTGTCCGCGCCCACACTATTAAACGCCTCGGCTCCTACCACAGTCGCGATCTGGCAGCACCGCTACCTTCGGCCACGGCTATTCGGCAACAAGTGCTAGAGAAGCATACGGTGGAGGGGATGCCCCCGGCTGCTAAATCCATTCTAGCCCAGCACATCCAAATAGGGCAAGGACCGGTCAGCTGGCAACACCTCGCTCCTTTTTTGTTTTACCGACTACGTAGCCACTGCCGGGAGGAGATGAGCACTTGGCCTGAAGGGGGCGAGGGATTGGGCGAACGCCTTTGGCTAGCCGCTCGCCAAACCAACAGTTGGGAGGAGCTGCTGCGCCTTACAAAAACCCGCCGTTTTCCTCTAACCCGTTTGCAACGGTTGGCGACCTACATATTGCTTGGTCTTAACCGGGATCGATTAGAAAAAGTTGATACTCAACAGCCGCCTCCATACTTACGCGTTTTGGCCTTAAACACTTCTGCCAACGTCATTCGTCAGCGGCTGAAAGAATCGCCCCTACCCGTCGTGTATGCGGCCAGCAGAGCTCCGGCCAACAACCAACGGTTACGGGCAAGCCTAGAATTGGATATCCACGCCACCGACATCTATACCCTGGCCTGGCGGCAGAATAGCCAAAGCGGCCTTGACTATACCCACCCTATAGTAACTCGTTAGGCTTGTCATAGTTCCGTTTCCTCCTCATATTAATAAGTGAAGTGTGCTAAGCGACATATGAGGAGGTTGGCCCGATGCAATGGATGGTAGCGATCTTACTGGGATTATGTATTGGCGGAATTCTGATCTCACGCCATAACCTGTTTCGCCGTTATTTTGGGACCTTCTTCATGGCAGCCGCCGGCGTTGCCCTCGCCCTAAGCATGGTAAAAGCACCCGACGCCGCCTTCGATTCGGCTATGGAAGGACTGCGAGTGTGGTGGGAAATTGTATTCCCGGCCCTATTACCCTTCTTTATCGGTTGCGAACTCCTGATGGGGTTGGGAGTAGTCAACTTCATGGGGGTACTCCTAGAACCCCTTATGCGTCCCCTGTTTAACGTCCCCGGCGCCGGCTCCTTCGTCATGGCCATGGGACTAGCTTCCGGCTATCCCATAGGGGCAATCCTAACTCGCCGCCTACGTCAGCAGAATCTCTGCAACCAGGTAGAAGCAGAACGGCTATTATCCTTCTGCAATACGGCCGATCCCTTGTTTATGGTGGGAGCGGTAGCCGTAGCCATGCTCGGTAACGTCAAATTGGGAGCCATTATTGCCGCCGCCCATTATCTTTCCGCCCTATTGGTGGGAATAATTATGCGTTTCTATAAGCCCAACGCACCCCAAAGCCCCCAAATTGGTGAACCACGCGGCAATATCATTGTGCGCGCCTTGAGAGAACTTTATCGGGCCCGTAGACGCGATGGCCGTCCTTTAGGCCAATTGCTGGGCGATGCGGTCAAGAACTCGGTCAATTCCCTACTCATGATCGGTGGCTTTATAATTCTTTTCTCGGTAATTATGCGCATGGCTACCGTTTCCGGCCTAGTATCGCTAATAGCCAAGGGTGTCAATTGGATTCTGGCAATCTTCGGCTTATCTCCCGCCTTGGGCGAAGCCTTTGTCAGCGGAGTCTTTGAGATTACCATCGGCTGCAACGTGGCCAGCCAGGCCCTGGCTCCCATCAAGGAACAGGTGATTCTGATTAGCTCCATTATCGCCTGGAGCGGCTTCTCGGTCCACGCCCAGGTGGCGGCTATCATCAATGATACGGATATCCGCATTGGGCCCTACCTATTGGCCCGGGCTATGCAGGCGGTTTTGGCTGGCGCCATCACCTGGCTCCTATGGAACCACATGTCGCCAACGGCAGCCGTAACCACCCTGCCCGTTTTCCTGCAAATAGGAACCAAGACCACTATGGCCGCCTGGTGGCAACGGATGGCCTATGTGGGGCGCAACGGTGGCCTCCTATTAGGCACAATTCTTGCCATGTCTCTGGTCTATCATACCTTCACTAGCCTGCGCCTTATGATTCTACGTCGTCGCCCTTAAGGCCTTGAGCATGCGTTCCTCTACGATCGGCGGCACTAGGTCGCGCACGCATCCCCCTAGTCTGGCCACCTCTTTGGCCATACTGGAACTTAAATAGGAATACTTACTGCTGGTCATCATAAACAGGGTCTCAATCTTGGGGTTTTGCTTGCGATTCATCAGTGCCATTTGAAACTCATATTCAAAATCGGAAATAGCTCGCAAGCCCTTAATTATGACGTTTGCCCCTTGATCGGCCACGTATTTTACCAACAAGCCCTCAAATTGAGAAATGGTCACGTTGGGTAAATGCTTAGTGCAGGCCTGCAACATCTCTACCCGCTCGGATAAGGTAAAGAGCGGGGTTTTATTTGGGTTTACAACTACAGCTACATTGACTTCCTCAAATACAGCGGCGGCCCTTTCAATGATGTCTAAATGGCCATAAGTAACCGGATCAAAACTTCCTGGATAAACCGCCCTGGACACGTTTCCTGCCTCCTTCAACTTATTCGGCGCTAGGTGATAAGAAGGTTACCACCGTATCCCCATAGCGTTTCGCCTTGAGCAAGCTCCAGCCATCACCATAGTCCAACTGCAGCCGCTGGGGGTGCTCCAAACAGAGTATCCCTTCCCGGCTTAATACTTTGTGCTCTCTAACTTCCTTTAGTATTAAGGGGTACAGACCGGCAAAAAAAGGGGGGTCGGCGTAAATAACATCAAAAGTCTCACCGGCCAGCTGCCGCAAGGCAATTTGCCAATCGGTAGCTAGAACTCTCGCTCCCTCCAAGCCAACAGCCTGCAAATTGGCTCGTAATGACCGGAAAGCCACCCGGTCCTTCTCCACAAACGCCACCCGGCGGATGCCTCGACTCCAGGCTTCAATTCCCATGGCACCACTACCGGCGAACAAATCTAAGAAACTGGTAAAAGGGCCATACTGGGCTAATACATTAAAAACTGCCCCTTTCACCTTATCGCTAGTAGGACGAACCCTATCACCCTTGGGAGCTACCAATTTGCGTCCTTTGGCTATACCGGCAATCACTCTCATCGCTAACACCACTCCCCAATGTCCACCTCATATAATAAAT
>JAAYGE010000203.1 GCA_012727835.1 Bacillota bacterium | reverse complement strand
CCAACTAGTCCCCGGCGATGTGCTGTGCGCGCCCGGAAATGGTCCCTACCCTTGCGGCATTTTGCTTAAGCCAATTGAACCGGGGCCCCCCGCGACTGAAGGTGTTGCTATCGTACATATAGAGCCCCAAGGAGGCCAGGCAATCACACTGGCGGCTGTTTTGCCGCCGGCCAGCCATTGGGGCAACTATAATCAATATTTGGCTGAGGCAAGAGTTAGTCGGGAAGCCGGTAGCTTTTCGCAGCGCCTTTCCCAAATATCGACCGCGACAGCCGGTTGGTTTGGTACCATCTCCCTACCCACCGTTGTTTCCCTGCTGCCCGCTAGTTGCGTTCGTATTCTCCCCGTCAATGGAGAAACAGGTGACAAAGGGCCGATAATTCTACAAGGTCAACTGAGAAACTGCCGACGACCCACAATTAAACGAAAAAGAAGCCGCAAAAGATGCCGCTAACACTAGGTAAATAAACAACTAGCAGGAATATTGGCTACTATTGTCGAATTTTTGTGTAAGGATAAACTTAACAAAGTAGCTGCGCAATAAAAGTAACTGGCTACTACGGCGAACTAAACAGAACAGAGGGTGAGAAGAGGGTGAGATTATGAAGAGTTTGTGGAATCGCCTGCGGAAACAATCGGAGACGGAATCGAATACGCAGCCGATACCAAAGGAAGAGCCAACGACGAGTCAAGCCGCTACTCAGGCTACCGTCATTTTTCAGCACGATGTGGCCTACAAGCGACTAAAACATGCCGTAGGTGAATTGCAGGATGCTGTCAAACAATTGGAATTGGGGCTAAGGGAAATTCAGGCAGGGCAATTGCAGCACGAGGATGGTCTGGATCAAACCTTGGCGACGGTAGAGATGCTTTCAGCCACCACCCAACAGGTGGCCGCCTCGGCCCAAGAGTCGGCCAGTGTAGCACAACAGGCCGATGCGCTGGCGCAGCAAGGGCGGAACGCCGTAGAAGAAGCCCACAACCAGATGGCCCGCATCGCGGCCACGGTGCAGAGAACGGGCGATACGGTCATTCAACTGGGCCAACGGGCGACAGCAATTACCCGCATCGTCGATGTCATTCAAGAAATAGCCAGCCAAACCAACTTACTATCCCTCAACGCTGCCATTGAAGCAGCCCGGGCCGGCGATGCGGGGCGCGGTTTTGCGGTGGTAGCCGACGAGGTTCGCAAGCTTTCGGAACAATCGGCAGCCCAAGCCCGGCAAATAACCGCTGTTGTTGAAGAAATCACTGGTGAAATACAACAGGTAACCACCCATATGGACGAAAGCTTACAGGCCGTAGCCGCCGGCAACGCGGTAGTTGACCAGGCGGGACAAGCCCTAAACGACATTGTAGAAGCCGCCGGCCAAGTAAGTGAGATGGTGGCCCAGATCTCGGATGCGGCCACCGAGCAAGCCGAGGGCTCACAGCAAATAGTGCGGGTGGCTAATTCTCTGGCCGAGCTAGCGGCAAGAGTCAGCTATTCTATCGATAAGGCCATCATGGACGCTTCCCAGCAGCAGGCCGCCCTTACCCAATTGGGTATGCTCACGGAACAGATGGGGGCCATTTGTGCTAGTTTGCCGCGTCCTAAAGACGTCATCCGACCCAAACAGCGCTTCTGTTGGTGCGTGGGCAGCGACCCCCTCACACTCGACCCCC
Organism: Bacillota bacterium; assembly: GCA_012727835.1. The sequence goes on along the minus strand of JAAYGE010000203.1, from coordinate 1,529 downwards.
AAATGAGCAATGACAAGTCAACCACCAATCTGCTCCATGAAGTGTTTGTGGGCCTGACCCGCTTCGGTCCCGACACCAGCATCGTCCCCGGACTGGCCCAAGCTTGGGATTTGGCCGCCGATGGTCGCACTTGGACCTTCCAGTTGCGTCGAGGAGCCAAGTTCCATAACGGACGGGAAGTAAAAGCCCATGACGTCAAATATAGCCTGGAACGCGTACTACGCCCAGAAACCGGTTCCCCCAACACCTGGTTAGTAGAAATGATTGAGGGCGCCAAGGAAGTAATGGAGGGCAAAAGTCGCCATGTGCGAGGTATTGTCGTAAAAAATGATTATTGTGTGCAAATCACTTTAGAAAAACCCTACCATCCCTTCTTAGCTAATTTGGCCTATACGGGTACTAGCATTTTGCCACAAGAAGTGGTGGAAAGTGGGCAACATTTAACCCATCCCATCGGCGCTGGGCCTTTCCAGTTTGTCACCTATGAACCGGGGGAAAAGGCGATACTAAAAGCCTTTGACGATTTTTACGGGGGCCGCCCCTTCCTGGATGAGATTGAGGTCTTAATGGCTCTGCCCGACGGTATTAGCGAACTGGAGGCCCTAACTTCCGAGACCATCGATCTTTTGCAGCTAACCGCCCGTAGTGATCTAAGCGCCATCCAAGCCCACCCACTCTACGGCCGACGGCTGGAACGGGGCCCCGTGTTGCGCACCGCCCATATTGGACTCAACTGTGGCAAGGGCGGACCTTTAAGCAACCCTAAGGTAAGACAAGCCATCAACCTAGCCATCAATAAGCAAGTGATTGTGGATGAAATCTACAACGGCAATGCCCGCGTTGCTGCCGGTCCGTTACCTCCGGGCTGCACAGGCTATGATGAGCGCCTGGCTCCCTATCCCTTCGACCTCAATGCTGCCAGAGAAAAATTGCGGGAAGCCGGTTATCCCAACGGACTGCCGGAACCGCTGGTTTTACATATTCGCCAAGGCAACCAGGCCCAAGCAAAACAGGCGGCCCTTTTCCAAGAATGGCTGGGGCAAATCGGCATTCGTTTAGACATAAAAGACCTGCCTTGGGCTGAGATGGTTTCCACTTCCGCCATGCGCCGTTGCGACATGCACATGCTGACTTGGATCGGCGACACCGGTGACCCGGATAACTTCTTGCAGCCTCTGTTTAATACCAGCAACCAAGGTGACATGGGCAACCGCACCTTTTTTAGTGACCCGCAAGTTGATCGGCTCTTGGAACAGGGACAAGCCATCCGCGACCCCGAGCAGCGCAAACAACATTATGCCAAACTCAACCGCCTGATTGCCGAGCTGGCACCGTGGGTCTTCCTCTGCCATGACGACCAGCTGCTCATTACCCAACCGCATGTAAAGGGCTTCTCGCTCCACCCGCTGGGAATAGTACGGCTGGAAAATGTTTGGTTAGATAGAAGTTAAATCTATGAACACAGGGGCGGGTCGCTAAATTGCTTTTGCGAACCGCCCCGTAACTATTATGGCTGACTATTTAATGCT
>JAAYGE010000202.1 GCA_012727835.1 Bacillota bacterium | reverse complement strand
TTACTGGCCCATCCGGAGGCCTATACCAGTAAGAAGACTTTGGAGCGATTGCGGACCTATCATGCCCAGGCTTTGTTGAGCCGCCAGTTGGGCACTATTGTCTGTGACTTATCTTTGCCGTTAAGTATATCCGATTTAAAACGCCGGGAAGCCGATTACCACCAGTTAGTCCGCGTCTATCAAGAATATGAATTGCGCAGTCTGCTGGAGAAATTGCCTCTTGTAGATAATGGAGCCGATTCGCAGCAATCCCAATTACCCACCTGCGAGTGGAAATTGGTTAGCGATGAGGTAGAGGAGGCTGAGCTGGCGAGACTTCTGGCCAAGCAGGAGCGCTGTGCTCTGCTAACCGCTGTGATCGATGGAGTGCTGCACTTGGCTATTTCTATACCCGAGGAACCCGTATATGTGGTGCCTAGCACCTTACCGGGGCTCTCGGAAATGTGGCGTAACAGTAGGCTTACTGAGATTGTAGGCCATGATCTAAAATCGATAGCCGTTGCCCTGGCCAGCGAAAACCAGATTGTTTTGCCAGCCTTTGCCGGTGATACCCTGCTAGCCGCCTACTTGCTGAATCCTAGCCAGAATAATTATGCGCTGGAGCAACTAGTAAGTACCTACTTGGAAAAGGCACTGCCCCAACAGGAGGATGCGGTGGCCAATTTGGCTATGGCCTGTGCTGCCCTTTGGCCACTGCTGGAAAAGCTGGAGACAGAACTAGAAGCACTGGATCTAACTCACCTATACCGTCAGGTGGAAATCCCCTTGAGCCGCGTGCTGGCGGCCATGGAGTTGCAAGGTGTGTATGTTGATCAAGAGATCTTAGCCTCCATGCAGGCGGAATTGGAGCAGAGGTTGGCCCTTATTATGGACGAAATTTATGCGGCTGCCGGTCAGAAGTTCAACTTGAACTCGCCAAAGCAGTTGGGCCAGATTCTCTTTGATCACTTGCGACTACCGGTCATCAAAAGGACTAAGACGGGCTATTCCACGGATGCGGAAGTGCTGGAGGCTTTGGCCGATGAGCATATCATCGTAAGCAAAATTTTAGAGTATCGCCAGTTGGCTAAGCTCAAGTCTACCTATCTTGACGGCTTGTTACAGGTGATCAATCCAGAAGATGGTAAAGTGCATACTACTTATCACCAAACGGTCACCACTACCGGCCGGCTCAGCAGCAGTGAGCCCAATCTGCAAAATATTCCGGTGCGGCTAGAAGAGGGGCGGCGCATTCGCAAGGCCTTTCGGCCTTCACCGGGGGCCGACTATATAATGGCCGCCGACTATTCGCAAATTGAGCTGCGCGTTTTGGCCCATATTTCGCAGGACCCTATCCTGATCAAAGCCTTTTTGCATGATGAGGATATTCATGCCCGTACCGCCGCGGAAGTTTTTGATGTGGCGTTGGATGCGGTTACCCCCGAAATGCGTTCCCGCGCTAAGGCGGTGAACTTTGGTATAGTTTATGGTATCAGCGATTACGGGCTGGCCCGAGACCTGAAAGTTTCTCGGGCGGAGGCTAAAGATTATATTGACCGATATTTTAAACGTTACGCCGGTGTGCGCAATTACATTGATCGGGTAATTGCCCAAGCACGGCAGGATGGTTATGTAACTACCCTCTTGCAACGACGCCGTTATCTGCCGGATATCAATAGCCGTAACTATAATCGCCGTTCTTTTGCTGAACGCACGGCTATGAATACGCCCATTCAGGGTAGTGCGGCCGACTTAATAAAGCTGGCTATGGTCAATATCGATCGGCGCCTGCGAGCGGAGAAGTTTGCCAGCAAGATGATTTTGCAAGTCCATGACGAACTTATCTTCGAAGTATGCGAATCCGAACTGAAGGCGCTAGCCCAGCTGGTTAGGACAGAAATGGAAACGGCTATTCAGCTCTTGGTGCCATTAAAGGTGGATGTCAAGGTAGGCAGCGACTGGTATAATATGCGGCCCTATATGTTAGAACAGTAGGGTTAATTGACAGCACAAGGAGTAAACAAATAATGCCCGAACTTCCAGAAGTAGAAACGGTTCGCCAAACGCTGTTGGAATTTCTGCCCGGCTTAACCGTAACCGATGTTACTATCACTTTGCCCCGAATTGTCAAATACCCGGACTCAACCCGGTTTGCCCAGGAAATTGTGGGGCTCACCTTTTGTGATATAGAACGGCGAGGGAAATATTTAAAGTTCATCATGTCGGCAGGACAGACTTTAGTGGTCCATCTGCGCATGACGGGGCAGCTGCGCTACAGCCCCTGCGATGAGCCTTTGCCCCGCCATACCCATGTGATTTTCCAGCTTTCGAATGGACGGGAGTTACGTTATACCGACATCCGCCAGTTTGGCACCATGTATTTGGCCAGCCATGAGCAGATTGAGCGGGTAGCGGGAATGGACCGCTTAGGCTGGGAGCCTTTGGGTGAGTTTCCCTTAGCCGAGTTTGCTGCTTTGCTGAAGAAGCGCAAGGCTAGCGTTAAGAGTATCTTATTGAACCAGGAAATAATAGCTGGTATCGGCAACATTTATGCCGACGAAGCCCTTTTCTTAGCCGGCTTGCATCCTACCCGGTCGGCTAATAGTTTGACCAAAGCCGAGGTGGAGTGTCTGCATCAGGCTATTAGGGAAGTATTGCAAGCAGGAATACAAATGGGGGGCACTTCCTTCAGCGATTACGTGGATGGGTTGGGTCGCACCGGCAGTTTTCAGCACCAACTGGCCGTTTATGGCAGGGAAGGAGAGGCTTGCCCCCGCTGTGGTTGTCAAATTGAACGACTAAAGGTGGCGGGGCGCAGTTCCCATTATTGCCCTCGGTGCCAGCCGACCTAATTGGAGCACCCTTTGCTTCACCCCGCTCATATGATGCTTGAGAGGGGTGAAGCGAATGTATTTAATGATCATCATGATAGGTATAATAGTCAGTCTCGATGGTTTAGCCGCCGCCTTTGCCTATGGAGTGCGCAAAATTTACCTGACACCGTTGGCCGTGCTTATGGTAAGCTTAGCATCGGCAGTAATGATGGGGTCATCCATGGGAGTGGGGCGGCTTATCAGCCGGTTCTTACCACCGATAGTGGCCGAATACCTAGGAGCCCTGCTGTTACTTGTTTTAGGGTGCTATTTGCTTTATCAACAAGGTAGGCCCAACAGGCCCCGGCAAGCTGCGACAAATAATAGCAGCGGGGAACGACCGGTCGTGCAATTCAATCTCAAAGCCTTCGGATTGGTAGTGCAGATTTTGCGCGATCCCACAGTAGCTGATGTGGAGCAAAGTGGGGCTATTACTTGGCAAGAATCCTTCCTGCTGGGGTTGGCCCTTTCCTTAGACTCCTTTGGTGTGGGTATCGGGGCGGCGATGACCGGTTTGACGCCTGGACTTACAGCTTTCTTAGCCGGCTTGGTTACGCTAATTTCGTTGCTATTAGGCTGGGAGCTGGGGTACAATTTGCAACACAAGATGAGCACCCAATGGCAGCGTTTACCCGGCTTGATATTGATTCTGTTAGGCATAGCGAATCTATTCATGCTACGTTAGGTGGGGTTTTTAATGTATCGAATTGGTCTAACCGGTGGTATTGCCACTGGAAAAAGTACTGTATCTAACATTCTGCGTCGTCTAGGAGCCTATATAATTGATGCGGATCAGATTGCCCGGGAAATAGTTAGGCCCGGGTGTCCAGCCTATCATGATATAGTTAGGCATTTCGGCCCACAAGTGCTATTGCCCGATGGCCAGCTAAATCGCCCCTGGTTAGCCCAGCAGATCTTTAATGATTCCGGCCAAAGGCAGGTTTTAAATCAAATTACGCATCCCCGAGTTATCGAACGCATAGAAACCATAATAGGGGAGTTGGCTGCTGGTGGCTATCAACTACCAGTGGTCCTCGATATCCCGTTACTTATTGAGGCGGGGATGGCCGCTTCTGTTGACGAAGTATGGTTGGTGGTTACTGATTATGAAACCCAGCTACGGCGCCTTATGCAACGGGACGGACTGACAGCCGCCGATGCTAAGCGGCGCATTGAGGCACAGATGCCGCTATCGGAAAAGGCACGCTATGCCCATCGCCTTATTGATAACGCAGGCAGTTTACAAGCAACTGAACAAATTGTGCGCAAGTTTTGGTTGGAGGCAGTAGAACGAGCAACTAAAGGTTAGGAGAACAAATATGCTTTATTTCGTAGCCAAAGCCCTGCGGCGCTTAATACTGATTGGGGCTATCTTCTTCTTTCTGCTTTTCGTTTTTGCTTTAACGCCCTATCCATGGCGGTTGCTTTATCCTTTAGATTATCAATCGATTATTATCCGGGAAGCGCAGGAGGCCCGAGTGGATCCCAGTCTGGTGGCGGCAGTGATAAATGTGGAGAGCCGTTGGCGCGTCAACGCGGTTTCCCGCAAGGGAGCAAAAGGATTGATGCAGCTGATGCCAGCCACCGCTGAATGGATTGCCGAAAAGACCGGGCAGGGCCCTGTCACAGAACAGGATCTATTTTCCCCGGAAATCAACATCCAGTTGGGTGTTAGTTATCTTGCCGACTTATTAACCCAATTTGGCGACAACGAAATCTTAGCCTTAGCCGCATATAAC